>JBNJEI010000025.1:0-37817 GCA_051745755.1 Fibrobacterota bacterium | reverse complement strand
CGACGGTGTCATCACCACGGACACGGCAGGAAAAATCGTTTTAATGAACAAAATTGCCGAAAACCTCACCGGGTGGACACAGGAGGAAGCACGGGGAAAAAATCTGACCTCCGTATTTAAGATAATAAATGAATTGACGCGAAAACCACACGAAAACCCTGTAGATAAAGTCCTCTCAACGGGCAGGATTATTGAGCTCGCAAACCACACCGTTCTCATTTCCCGTGACGGTACAGAGCGGGTTATCGTCGATTCCGGAGCACCCATCACAGACAAAGACGGCATAACCACAGGGGTGGTGTTGGTCTTTCGGGATCTGACGGAAAAACAACGCTTTCTGGAGATCATGCAAAATACCCAGAAACTTGAATCCCTCGGAATTCTCGCCGGAGGAATTGCCCATGATTTCAACAATCTTCTCGGCGGCATATACGGATACCTTGAAGTGGCTGCAGACGAACCGGCCCACAGTGATATGATCTCAACATATTTAACGGAAGCAATGAATACAATTGACCGGGCCCGTGCCCTTACGCGGCAGCTCCTGACCTTTGCCAAGGGAGGATCCCCCGTAAAGAAAGTTGAACAGGTATTCCCCTTTGTGCAGGAAACCGCACAATTTGCCTTAAGCGGATCCAATGTTACCGCGCGATTTTTTATTCCAAATGATATCTGGAACAGTAATTTTGATAAAAATCAAATCGGGCAGGTCATAGACAATTTGGTTATTAATGCCGTACAGTCCATGCCCATGGGCGGGGAAATAGAAGTAACCGCACGCAATACCACCCTGGGCATACAGGAACATCCCGTGCTGGAACGGGGGGACTATGTTCGCATATCAATTACGGATTCAGGTATGGGCATACCCCGGAATATGCTATCCAGAATATTCGATCCTTTTTTCACCTCAAAAAAAACAGGGCACGGCCTTGGTCTGGCAACCTGTTATTCCATTATCAATCGACATAACGGCTGTATCGATGTTGAATCCAAGCCGGGCACAGGGAGCACCTTTCATATTGTTTTACCGGCCATGAAATCTGCATCATCTTATCCCGGGTACGATAAAACAGACTCCCACACAGGCAAGGGAAGTTTTCTTGTAATGGATGACGAAACGATAATACGCTCGGTTTTTAAAAAAATTCTTGAATCTCTCGGCTATGCAGTTAAGTGTACAGCCAACGGTACGGATGCGGTAACATATTTTGCCGCGGAAACACAGTCAGACCGGCCGCTCTCGGGGATGATTTTCGACCTCACTATCCCCGGAGGAATGGGCGGTGCAGAAGCAATTTCAAGGATACGGGAAATAAACACGGAGA
Organism: Fibrobacterota bacterium; assembly: GCA_051745755.1. Lineage (GTDB taxonomy): Bacteria > Fibrobacterota > Chitinivibrionia > Chitinivibrionales > Chitinivibrionaceae > Chitinivibrio. The sequence goes on along the minus strand of JBNJEI010000025.1, from coordinate 36,489 downwards.
TTCCTGTTTTTGTCGCAAGCGGCTATGCAGATAATCCTGTTATGACCCATCCCGAAAAATACGGATTTACCGCAAGCCTCAGCAAGCCTTTCCGGCGTTCAGAGCTGGTGCAGATGCTTGAACGGCATATGAAACCCGGCCACTAATCCGCTGAATCCGAGCCGATGGTGACACATTTTCCTCCTGATGCCTTATCAGGGCGGCCTTGGGAAATGAGGGTTCTTTTACCTGATGATATGCACCATAGAGCATATTCCCAGCCCCATGGCCGTAGTAATATGTATTCCGAAACGACTCAGAATGCACAGGCGGACCACGGAAATCCATGGGAATTGCAAAAAATTTTAAAACAACATATTTTCCTGAAAAATCAGAGACCCTCAATTATACCAAGGAAACTCCGCCATGCACCACCACAGCTCCCGTCAGCACAATATAAAGGTCGCAGTTTTCCTGAATGTCTTTTTTACCATAATTGAGATAGTCGGCGGAGTATTGACAAACAGCCTGGCCATTCTCTCAGATGCGCTGCATGATCTGGGTGACAGCATTGTCCTGATCATATCTTTAACAGCAGAGAAAAATGCCCTCAAACCTGCTGACGCAAGAAAAACATACGGGTATCAACGATTGTCCCTTCTTTCGGCGGTATCAGCGGGAATTGTTTTGTTTGCAGGATCCGTATTTATTCTCTATCATGCAGTTCCGCGGCTTGCGAATCCGCAAAATGTAGAAGTCCCGGGCATGATCGGTATTGCCATTCTTGGGGTAGTGGTGAATTTTCTTGGGGTATGGCGCTTAAAAACCGGCCACAGCCAAAACGAGAAGGTGCTGTCACTGCATTTGCTGGAAGATGTTCTGGGCTGGGTGGTTATATTAATCGGCAGTATTGTTATGTATTTTTGGCACCTCCCCATACTTGATCCCCTTATGACTATCGGTATTACAGTCTTTATACTCTTTGGGGTCATTAAAAACCTGAAAAGCACCATCCATATTTTTTTGCAGGGGGTTCCTGAAGATGTTGACATTTCTTATTTAAAAGAGTCTCTGCAGAAATTTGATAAGATTATTGACGTTCATGATATCCATGTATGGTCACTGGAAGGGGAAACAAATATTTTTACCGGACATATTGTTGTTGACACTGATGTTCTGGAAAATCCTGATACCATGAAGAAAAAAATAAAGCAATTTTTGAAAGAACAGAATATTGGACATTCAACCATTGAATTTGAAAACAAAGGTTTTTGTTCCGGAATCGATTGTGAAAACAATTATGCTGCGGAATAACATTTTAAAAAAACGGCGCCATCGTGTATTCCCTGCAAATAATAATACAACCCTGCCCCCGCCGGCATCACCCCCCTGCGGATAAAACAACGGAGATACTATGAAAAACCTACGAATTATTTCTTTACTTTTTATTTCATCATGCATATGTGCAGGCAACAACAGCCTGCCGTCCTATGACAGTTTAATTTCAATAGTGGAGAATGAAGATTCCACTGCCTTAAAAACAGCCCTCGGAGGAAGACATCCCGACAGTGTTACCGGGCCAGATGATCTTCCTCTGCTTTTCTATGCATGCGGCTCTGCAGACAGAATCGCAATGACGACATATCTGCTTACCCATGGTTCAGATCCAAATACCGTATCTGAATACGGCACTCCGGCTCATTGGGCTGCTGAAAGAGGTGATATTGAACAGGTATCTCTCCTGCTGGAGTATGGTTTTAACCCCCGGATAGAAGGAATGGAATACTGGATGGAAAAATACAACTCCGGGGCAGATATTACTCCGGAATGGATGCGGGAAATTGTTGAAAAAGTCCACAGTGACAGCCGTGATTACTCCCTGTACCCCTATATGGAATATACTGATCCGGCAAGTCCGCTATTGCTTGCTGCGGCTGTATATTATGGTAATAAAAAGAATTACCCTGCGGCACAGCGTATGATCGACCGGGGTATTACAATTGACCTGATGGACTCCTACGGCATGACGGCACTCTTATATTCTGTATACATGCTGGATACTGCAGGGGTGGCATTTCTTATTGAGAATACTGCAGATGTCACTATGCCCATGCATTCCGAACGAATGTATAAACAGACATCTGACAGGGTGTACGATGATGATGTTACTCCCCTGCATTTATTACTGCATCGCTGTAAGGAAAATCCCGCAGTCATTGACAATCAAAAAGAATCCATCCTGCGTATTATAGATTTGTTACTGGCAGCGGGAGCTGATATAACAGCACAACGGAGGCACTCAGGTATAACAGTACTCCAGGCCGCAAAAAAACTTAACAGCCCTGAGATACTGGCTGCACTACAGGCAGGTACACAATGATGTGGCAAAAAAACATGTCTTCAAATATTTTTACAAATATATACAACCGAAAACGGAGAATTCAATGAAACAATTTAAAATCATGGGTGTACTATTCACCCTTATCGGCTTCGCATCACTGATTGGTGCCCTGGCCTCAATTACGTCCACAAAAAGCTTTATTGCCCAATCGAAAATCACCACAGGGGAGATCGTCGACATTGTCACCAAAACACGACGGGATTCAGACGGCAACAGAACACACAGCAGACATTCTGTAATTCAATTTGAAGATGAAGAGGGTGCATCCATAGAGTTTGAGTCCTCATTTTCAACAGACCGGGGAATACGAATTGGAGAACCCGTGGAGGTAAGATATGCGCCAGACAATCCACAAAATGCCCGTGTATCCGGTTCATTTATGGATATGTGGGGCCTTGCAGTTTTTTTGAGTATTTTCGGAGTTGCTTTTGCCGGGCCGGGCAGTCTGCTTTTCTGGTTTGGAATTCGGGATGATATTGCTGAAAAAAAGGCCATGACGTATTCAAAGGAGGTATCGGCACAGATCAAAGATGTTTTTCAAAACACTGCGATATCCATGAACGGCAGATCTCCCTTTGTGATTGAAGCACAGTGGCTGAATCCCGATACACATGACATTCACGTCTTTACAAGTAAAAATCTCTGGTATAATCCTTCTGAATATCTGAAAGACGAAGTTACCGTAAAAATGGATCCGCGAAACCAGAAAAAATACTGGATGGATATTTCGTTCTTACCCAAAAAGGCTTAGGTTTTTACCCATACTTCGGCGGTTTCCCTACAGGTCGACGTCTCCGGGAATGTATATTTCCAAAACCACTGTGATTCAGGTATGTGAAGGAGGCCCTCCATGCCGCTAAAAGCATTGAATGGCTATTTCCTGTTCGCTGTACTCTTTTCTTTTTCAGCATGTATGGATCAATCCCCTCCTGATTCCATACAAAACTCCGGTTCTGATACCACGTTTACAATATCAGGCGCAGCCAAAACGACCAATTCAGAAAAGGGCCCTCTGTTCTCTGAGAAAAGACACAATGCGAGTTCTGAAGAAACCACCGATTCTGTGGATGAAGCAAAACCCCGGGATTCGATCACTCATTTTCTATCTCCGTTCTATCTCTCCTATCCCGAATGGAAAACAATCAGCTGCATAGTATCCGCTGATGAATCCCAATATTGGGAAAAGAAAATGCTTGGATTAATAGAAAAATCCGGGCGTCTGAGAATCAGTTTTCAGGACGATCTGGCATATGTAAATCCCGTGGGGAATACTGAACGTACCAGTGGAAACTGGTCCGCAGTATTTACCAACGATTCCCTTGAAATCATTTACAACGCATATTTGGATATACAGGGATCTCCTCACGGAAGCACACACGCAGAAGGTACAATGACGCTTACATACCAAAACGAAACCTATGAAATGTCGGCCTGGTTTGTCTCTAAAAATGAATAAAATCACCCCGATTCTGAAATAACTGTTCATCCTTCAATCTTCTCAGCACGTGGTATACTGTGCGGGGATATTTTAAAATCATTGACTGAGATTTCCTTTCAGCACCATACTCCGCAGATCTCTGTTCATCAGGATATACTGTCCCACAAAGCAAAGATACACCATTCAATCTGAAATATCACACAGAGAAAGAGCTCCATATTCCACACGCGCAAAAGACATAGGTGAAAAATTTCTACGGATGCCGGCATCTCACATGGTATATTCATACTGTGTCAGTGCAATAAACGTATTAAACAGGGTATGTCCACTATGCATCTGTCTTTTCAGAAATCATTTTATGTCATAGGCTCAATTATCGGTTTATGTGCCGTGTTAATTCTGGCAAAAGCAGTGCTTATTCCTATTGCATTTGCCTTTTTAACAGCCTGTATACTCTTCCCTGCAACCCGGAAAATGGAATCATGGGGAACAAATGAACCAGTGGCGGCATTACTCTCCATTCTCGGTGTATTTCTGGTAATCGGTACGACCGTTTTTCTTTTCTCAAGCCAAATTTTACAGCTCTCAGATTCCTTTACTGATTTTAAAGTTAAATACCTCAATGTCATGGCGGATGCCACCTTATTCATAAATGAAAACATTGAGTTTTTACCGCCGCTGGAAAAGGGCGATTTATTACATAAAATACAAAACTGGGTAAATAAATCGGCTGGAACATTGGTAAGCAAAACCTTCAGCAGCACAGCCAATATTACCTTTGGTCTGATAACTTCAATCATATACACCTTTTTGATACTGATTTATAAAAGGGGACTGGTCCGGGGGCTGCTGAAATTCTACCCTCAGAAGCAGAGGGACAGGGCTTTTAAAATGTTACAATCAGTGCAGCAGGTGGGGCAGCAATATCTTTTGGGAATGATGATAGTTGTTCTTATACTGGGATGTGTCAACAGTTTCGGCCTGTGGATTATCGGCCTTGACACCCCCTTTCTTTTTGGTTTTCTGGCCGCATTCCTGGCCCTTATTCCCTATGCCGGAACATCTTTGGGGGCTGCCATCCCTGTATTCTATTCGATACTATCCTATGATTCTATCTGGATGCCCATAACCATCGCTGCATTTTTCTGGTGCGTTCAGGTTATTGAAAGTAATTTTCTAACCCCGAAAATCGCAGGAGGAAGTTTACAGATCAATCCCTTGAGCTCAATTCTTGCCATCGTCATCGGTGCTTCGGTGTGGGGCATCGCCGGAATGATACTGTTTCTCCCCCTTGCGGCAATGGTGAAAGTGGTGTGTGAAGAGTACGAAGAACTCAAACCTCTTGCCTTATTGATCGGTCAGCAAAATTATCATACGCAAAATGCCGATGATACAGCTATGGAGAAGGGAATGAAGAGGATACGGGCCCTGTTTTCCTTCCTGAAAAAATAAAGAGGCTCTGCGGGATATTCAGCACGTTACTTTTACCAACGGGAGAGCTATAAAATGAAGGGGGAAGGGAGATATGCCCTGGGTTCTCAGGACTACGCCATGCCAATACGCGATGCCCACCGCAAAAATGTAAAAAAAACAGGAAAGTAACTATTCAACATCACACTTCGTCACAAAACACCGAACACAGGCCTTCCCCAACCTGCTCGGGAGAAATATCTCTTCCAAGGGCATCAGACAAACAGATGGTGGAAGCCGTAAGCTTTTGGCGAAACACCTCTTTATCATACGGTGTTCCCGCCACATACCGATACATCTGCACATATGAATCGGTAACGGGGATACTCCCCTGTACCAAATACCCCGCCGCGGAAACACGCAGGGCCATCCCCACCAGTTTCTTCCCCGCACAGCCGATCTCATACCCGTTTTGTATAAGAAAACACCCCGCACTCCCGTAGGACTTTTTCCGGGCGGAAAAAATGTGTACAGACAGCCCCACAGAGGTAAGGTAGGCTGTGATGCGTCGTGCAACCGCCGAATAGATATGCTCCCGGGAAAACCCCGCCCCGGCAATCCTGCTGCTCAGGGAGAGGGAAAAGCACAGATCTCCCCCGTGGAGCAGACCACGCCCTCCAGTGGGTCGGGTAATACAGGGAATGTCCGCGTCCTTCAAAACCGCAGTATCAATACCCCGGGAACTCTGAAGACGCCCGCATGAAAGAGCAGTTTTTTTCCAGGTATAGACACGAAACACGGGACGAAGAATTTCATCTGAACGACGGAGGAGCCCACTGTCCCGGACCATGGTTTCTTCCGGAGGACAGTTATAATCGCACTCGCAGAGGGGCGGGAACAGGTTATCAACAGGCGATGTTGATAGATGTTGATACATCATTCCATCGCGCTTGCCTGGCGGTCGTTACGAGAATTATGCACAAACAGAAAAACCTCAGTCCGGAACGCATCGTCGGGCAGAACAATCCCCAGCCGATCCTTAAAGGTCATTTCCCGTTCAAGAGCCGTCAGGTCCTCAGGAGAAATAACCGGATACAGTGAAAGGGGAATCATTTCTCCGCGGCGGTCATCGATATTGAGTCCCCGGCGAATCTCGCGTCCGAGAAAATCTCCCGCAACATCTCGGGGAAATTCACCTTCACCATCTTCCATAGAAGCGGCGGCTACGGCGACCACATCACTATCGGGACGAAAGCGCTCTAAAAAAGGCCGGTTTTTTTCCGAAACTTCAATTTCCGCAATCTGCCGGCCCGGCTCCAGGGCATCCATTATAACCAGGGCTTTTTCCTCGCGGAACAGAGTAAAGAAGGCGTACATTCCGCGAAATGAAGCCCCTCCTGCGTCAAAATTAAGCATTTCGCTGTTTCCCCAAAAGGGCGGAATCAACAGATCAGGATAATCTTTTTCCGTTGTCATGGTCACCTCGTATGGAAGAGTATATTTGTTTTGCAAAATCCGTAAGTTCTGTATCCCGTGCACCCGCCACAAGAACCGTTCCGGTGTGCACCCTTTGTTGAATCAAATCCCGGGCGGCCTCTTTTGATGAAGGAGCCCACACAGTGATACTGTCTGCAAGCTCCCTGCACAGATCCCCGGAATCAACAGAACGGTCAACCCGCCCACCGGCATAATACACAGGCAGAAGAATAAGCATATCATCCCCGCGCAGAGAATCAGCAAAAAGACGGTGGAAATCTTCAAAGAGAAATCGCAGTGGGCCGAAGCCATGGGGCTGAAACACCACGGTGAGGGGTGAGTCGAAATACCGTGCCGCCTCCATGGCGCTTTTGAGTTTATCCGGATTATGGGCATAATCGTCAATAACCGTCACGCAATCCGTACCGATGATATCAAATCGCCGCTCAATGCCGGGATACGTTTCAAGGGCGGACAGGGCACTTTGCAGGTCGATACCAAGGGTGGAGACCGCCGCAGCAGCAGCGGCACAATTTGCCCGGACATAGGTACCCGGCACATCCGTGGAAAGTCTCCGGCCGTTAATGAAGAACTGATAGCGTCCGGCGGAAAACTCCCCTCCCTCTGCGGTAAAATCCATCCGGTCCCGGGTACCAAAGTGAATGTTCCCGAGGGGATTGAGACGCACATCGTCCCCGTTTGCAACAACGTATCGTGCCTGTTTGGCAGCGGTCTTCATCATGGACAGAACGTCAGATTCTTCCCGATGATCCCGGGATACATTCAGAATCACCATGGTTTCGGCGTGGTAACGCACCACCGTACCGTCACTTTCGTCAGCCTCGATCACCAGAATATCAGAATCGCCGCGGAAACTGTTCCCCAAAAGGCCCTGTTGGGTGAGGGAATTGAGATTTGCCCCGCCGATATAGGAAGGGGAGAGGCCGGAGGTGTGAAGAATATGAAAAATCTGTGCCGATACAGAGGATTTACCGCTGGTTCCTGTGACGGCAATGGTGCGGTTGCGGTTTACCAGTGTCGCTAATACCTCCGAACGGTGCAGGACCGCAATGCCCAAACGCCGGGCGGCAAGCACATCGGGATTATCACTGTCTATGGCCGTTGAAACAACCACGGCGGAAGTTTCTCCTGTTACCCCCGATCCATCCTGAGGATGCAGAATAATTCCGGCAGTTGTAAGACACTGTGCTGTTTTTTTTCGGGCGGGATGATCTATTTCACGATCGGAACCGGATACGGTAAGGTCCGGCGAAAGATACTGGGCAATTGCACTCATTCCCACGCCGAACACTCCGACAAAATGCAGACGTGAACAGGTGATTTCCTTAATCAATATAGACATAATTCCCCGCTTCCACAGAGTCAAACAAGGTCATAATATCACGGTTCTTCATCACAATACACCCATGGGAGAAATGTTTTTTTCCCACCCAGGCCTCTTTATTTGTTCCGTGAATATAAATATACCGGGAGAAACTGTCCACTTTTTTGCCCCGGTTGCGATGCTCTTCACATCCCTCAAGCCGGATAATCCGGGTGAGAATATAGTTTTCTCCGGGACAGAGGTGACACTCCTGCACCACTTCGCCCGTTGGTTTTCTACTGACAAACCGCATTCCCGCAGGTTCACCGGCTCCGATTTTTTCCGCAATACGATGCAGCCCCCGGGGAGTTTTCATTGATCCCTCAATCTCTCCCCTGCCGGCGCGGGCAGCTGAGATAGCATAGCTTTGGATACACCGGCCCCGGCTATACTGCTCAAGGGTAAAACCGGCGGGACGTATAATCAAAAGCGTCTCTTTTTCACGAAGAACAGGGCAGGCCGCAACTACATCTGAAAATTTCATAATCCTCCGCAGGGTTTCCATAAAATATATGGTGCCCCCCTCTCTGTCACAGTGGGATAATAAATATCCCCTCAGGGGAAACAGAAACAGACTCATTCAGAGTGCATCAGGTGCTGAATTACTGTTGATATTCCGTACAGTTGAACGTGGGCAGTACGGCGTGAGAATGAGGTATTACGCATAATATCAGGTGTCCCGTTAATTAAGAAGTGAGGGGCTCAAAATAAAAATATGCATAATTTATTATGCAGAAATACCGTGTTTTTTGATAAACAATTCACCAACATTATGTGTACATTCTGTATATGACAGTGTTTACTATATTCCACAGGAGTTATGTATGAAAAAACATCTGATTATGATGGCTGGCCTTCTCATCAACGCCGCTCTTTTTGCTGAAATGTCAGAGCTGAGTATTGACAATTTCAATGATAACGATTCGGAAAGTGAACTGGGAACATACTGGTATTCATTCAGTGATGCTGCATCAGGAGGCAAGACTGAAGGTGGAATTTCAGTGGATTCGCAAAATCTGCATGCACACTGGATTCTGGAAAAGGGAGAATGGCAGTGGGACCCATACTTCAACTGGTCCATTGAACTCCCTTCAAATAATGATGTAAATCCCGAAGAATGGGCGGGAATCAGCTACCGCTATCGGGGAAATGAACATACTTTTATGGCGGAGATGGAATCCATATCAGACTATGCATTCCACCAAAAAAGACTACCGGCTTCACAGGAGTGGCGTGAGGTATACATTGCCTTCGATACAGATCTTGTACAGCCCTCATGGGGCGTTCCTGTTGATTTTGAACCGGCTGACCTGTTTCGATTTTCCTGGAGATATACGGGCACATCCGGCGATACGGGAAATGTCTCCATTGACGATGTACGATTTGTGGACAGCATTCCGGCCCGCCCGCGCCAATATGATATGTCGGTCCAGCCCGCGGACATTCCTGCACGTACATCCCCCGACAGTGGAGAAATAACACACCCATTGCAAAAGAGAGCTCTCAAATATCTGGACAAAGGGGTAAATCTTTCTTCATGGCTTGAAACAACCGATCCCTTTGACGGCTTTCGTTATGATGAGGAACGAATGCAGGAACTTGCCGAAATGGGATTTCTCGGTATACGCCTTCCCATCGATCTGGACAAATGGGTGATCAATCGTGATTCCGTTGCCAGGGGCACTGCCCCCTTTGCCATAGATGATGAACTCTTTATGATCCTTGATAGTTTCGATATTTGGACTCAGCGGCATGATCTGTCCCTTACCATTGATTATCATCAATATGACAAAAGTCTGAATGAAAAGACTGTCACCGACCCGGGATACCGTGCAATGGTAGCGCAGTTATGGAAGGCGGTGGCCGCGCATTTTAGCGACAATCGACGGGAGGATCTCTTCTTTGAACTCACCAACGAACCGGGTATCCATGATCCTATACCCAACGATGAATGGCGTGTTCTTGCAGAGGAAATGCGTGACTCCATACGTTCAGTTGACGCCGAACGTCCCCTGTTATACGGAGATTCCCGCTGGTACAACGTTGAGGAACTTATTCAGGAAGAACCCTTTGCCCCCCATGATCCAAATATCATTTATGTATTTCATTTTTATGAACCCTTTATATTTACACATCTGGGCGCCGACTGGTCAGGGCTGTTTGGAAGCCGGAATGTCACCTTCCCCTACGATTCATCCTCATGGAATACGGAATTTTCCTATTTCGGCATTGGGGAAACCACGGCAGACTGGATTAAGGACGCCTTCCGCAACTATTACTCCATGGGAAATGAAGCAGCCATGTATAACAATGCTCTTCTCGCACGAAACTGGGCGGTCAGGCATAATGTACCTCTTATCTGCAATGAGTTCGGCGCCTATGACAAAAGTACGGATGTTGAATCACGACGGGCGTATTTTCAGGCGGCAACCTCTGTGTTCAACGATCTGGATGTTCCCTGGCAGGTATGGTTTGGTACCTTTGATGATTCCGGACAGCTTCTGCCCGGAATGGCCGAGGCCCTTGGCTTACGGGAATAATGTAAAAACGGTATACATACGGTACAATCTGTGAGGCCTTCTGGCGTTCAGCAAAAGTGCCATTTTCAGTTCATCCGGAATACACACAGTGACCGGGGTATTAATTGGGATAAAAAGACTCATCATCATTTTTCTTCACTTTCCAGGACATATATTTTTTGGTAAAACCGCAAATAAAGGATCCTTCAATGAGGCCTTCTCTGTTTTCCCACGCCCAGGCTTTGTCTCTCTATATACATATTCCCTTCTGCAAAAAAAAATGCGCATACTGTGATTTCTACTCCTGCACATCCACAAATCAGATTCCTGCATACCTTCGCGCCCTGGACCGGGAAATATCAGCCCTTCTGGAGATTCATCCCCATCTCACATCACTTCCCGTGGAAACCATATTTATCGGCGGCGGAACCCCGTCACTGCTGTCTCCGGCAGAATTTGACACCCTGTCCCGCAGTATTCACCGATTTTGCCTGTCCCATCTGCGGGAATGGACCATCGAGGTAAATCCCGAATCCTACACAGATCAAAAAGCCCGTGCCTGGCGGTATGCCGGAGCAAACCGTATATCATTGGGAGTTCAATCACTCTCAGCAAAAGAGCTTGATCGGGTGGGGCGGCTTCACAGTCCACAGGATGTTCAAACTGTACTCGACTCTCCCCAATTGGCGCAATTTGACCGTATCAGCGCAGATATCATATACGGTCTCCCAGGTCAAAGCAGAAAAACCCTGCGGGCGGCCATCGATTTTCTCGGTAATCACGGACGGGTACAGCATATTTCCGCCTATGAGCTTACCTTGCATGAAAACACCCTTCTTGCTGCCCAAAGAAAAGCGGGACAGGCTCTCAGCAGCCGGGACAGCACAGAGGCTCTTGCCCGGACCTGCCGCAGCCATCTGGAAGAACACGGATTTATTCCCTATGAGGTTTCAAATTTTGCCCGCCCGAAGAATCAGTGCCGCCATAACAAAATCTACTGGGAACGCAAACCCTACCTTGGACTCGGGCCGGGAGCTCATTCCTTTGACGGTGTGCACCGCTTTGAAACATCCCCGTCACTCACAGACTATCTTCACACTGATTTCCACTCCCGGTATACCCGCCTTTCGCCAGCGATACTCGAAACAGCGGAAGCCATGGAAGAGTATCTATTTCTTGGTCTGCGCACCCGCCGGGGTATTATAAAGAAGGAATTGGAACATCTCAGCCCGGCCCCCTTCTGCACAGAGGAACGAAAGGCTGTTCTGACGGCATATCTGGAAGAGGGGTTTTTATACGAAACAACCGAAGCATTTATTCCCACCTATGAGGGTATGCTCCGTGCTGACGGTATGACCGCAGCCTTAGTGTAAGCGGTATGTGAGAAGCTCGTCCGTGTTCTTTTTCTGAATCCGTTCTTTGAGGGAGGCTGTCTTCTTTTTACGATGGAGGGAAAAAAGACGTTCCTCCGCACGAACCGGTGCATGGGAAACAGAAGCCGTGTACACACCTTCACCGGGGCGTACTTCAATTTTCTGTACTCCCCGATCGGTTTTGACATGGAGGTAGCAGACCACCACATCTTCCCCGGAGTTTTCAAGAGTGACAAATGCCAGTTCTCCTCCAAGGGATGTAATAACATCGCTCAGGGCATCCACGGGGGTAAAATCGAGGAAATTAAGGGTGGAAAGTCCCAGGCGGTTTGCATCATAGGGATTAATGGCCACAAGAAGGGAGCGGTAATCTCCCGCACTTTCCAACACCATGAACGGGAGGGCCATATCCTGGGTTTTTATACTGGTAAAGACAACATCGATAAATTTCTTCATATTAAAACAGCCTGCGGGGAAACCCCGCCTCCTTCATTTCTGCAAGATAATCCTTTAATTCTGCAAGCCGGTCTTTGGAAATAATCAGCTGGGCATCCCCGGTGGATATTACAGCCATATTTTCTGCCCCCACCACGGCAAGGACGGAATTCCCCCTGTTGGAGATCAGTGAGTTTTTGCAGTGACGGGTAAAGATATTCCCCCCGTCGCAGCAGTTACCGTCACTATCCGCTGAAAGAAGACGCTCCAATGCCGACCAGGAGCCCACATCATCCCATTCAAACCGTCCTTCCACGGCACAGATCTTTTCCGCCCGTTCCATAATACCAAAATCAATTGATTCCCGCGGAGCGGCGGCGTAGAAATCCTTCAGGGCTTTTTCGGTAAAGCCCTCTTCTGCAAGATCACACGATGCACTGAAAAGCTCAGGCATACTGCGCTCAAATTCCCTGCGGATTACATCAACCCGCCAGAGAAACATTCCTGAATTCCACAGATATCCTCCCTGGGACAGATAGGATTCTGCCCGTTGTTTATCCGGTTTCTCCACAAAGGCATCAAGATAATAGGAACGGTGTTTACCCCTGGCTTCACACTGGCTGCCCAGTTTCAGATATCCATACCCCGTCTCAGGCCGGGAAGGCTCAATACCGTAGACAACGGGAACTGCACGCTGCATGGCAAGCTGAGCTCCATAGAGAGCTGTATCAACAAACGACTGCAGCGGTGATATGGCATGGTCGGCAGAGACCACGGCCATAACTGCTGAATCCCCGTATTTTTCTCTGCAGAATGCCGCGGCGGCGGCCACGGCGGGAGCCGTATTTTTTCCCTCGGGCTCTTTGATCATATGGTAGGGGAAACGGCCTTCCAGGGTTTTCGCCATGACCGCACCTATTTGGGCGGATGTCACAATAAGCGGAGTGGTTTCATCTCCGCACAAGGGCATAATCCGCTCCATTGTGTCCACAATAAGAGGCTTGTCACTTGCCAGAGCAAGAAGCTGTTTGGGCCGTGATGATCTGCTGGCAGGCCAAAATCGCTCACCAATACCGCCGGCAAGAATCACTGGAACAATCTGCATATAATTCCCCTATAGATAATTTCTGTATTTTTGTTTTAATCCGTCAAGCAGACTTCTTCTGATATATGGATCGCCCACACTGTTTTGATTTGGTCGATGGGTGTCACAGTGAAAATCAGACCCGCCCGTAAAAAGAAGGTGGTTTTTCTTGCACAGGGCTGCATATTTTTTTCGCTGAGACCGGTTATGATCTGAATGGTATACTTCCAGGCCGGCCAGTCCGTCCCTGATAAGGGAAGGAATTAAGGCATCAACCTGGGTTACCCCGGGGTGTGCCAGGATGGGAACCCCCCGGGCACAGCGGATAATCTCAAATACCTCACGGGGACTCAAACGCATTTTCTCTTCATATGCCGGAGATTCATACCCGATATATTTATCAAAGGCCTCCTTAAAGGAATAGACAAACTCCTCATGAAGGAGCGCCGTGGCTATATGGGGTCGCCCGATAGCTCCGCCGGCGGAAAAACGCAGCACCGTCTCAAAACGCAGGTCAAGACCGATACTGTTGAGATTGGTTACAATCTGTCTTGCACGCAGATAACGCGCATCACGCATCTTCCGGATAATACTGGTAATATCGGGATCTTCATAATCGATAAAATACCCAAGAATATGAATATCCTCGCCATTCATTTCACAGGAGAGCTCAATTCCGGGAATAACCTCTATCCCCCGCTTTGCCCCTTCTTCTATAGCCGAAGGATACGCAGAAAGCGAGTCGTGATCCGTAATAGACAGTGCTGACATCCCCCGTTTTTGAGCTATATCAAGGATTTCTGCAACAGTCTTGGTACCATCTGAATGGACACTGTGTATATGTAAGTCTACTCCGCCCAGCCGTTCTTTACTATATTCCATTATGTTTCTTTTTGTTAATTGTAACCAATAAAATAGACTAATCCTTTTTCCGTGTCAAGCACTGCACCGATTAAGTAAAATGAAATCGGGACCAACCTCCTATTCCCGTCGTAAAATTAGTATATTACACTGAAAGAAACGAGGTAAATCTGCCATGAAACTGTCTATGGAAACTGTGGTGAAGATCTGTGCATTTTTCCTGTGTATTATTCTCATTATTCTCATGGGAGTGCGCATTGCCGGAATATAAGAACCCCGGAATTCCTCCATGGTGGAAAGACAAATCGCCCCTTGTCCTTGCCTCAAAATCACCGCGTCGACGGGATATACTTGCACAGATGGGACTGCCTGTTGAGGTGTGCCCCGGCTCCATCGGGAACGAAAGTGACTATTTCTCTCAACACGGCATCTGCCGCGGGCTTATGAAACTTGCCCGGGCCAAAGCAGAATCCCTGCCTTCAGCATATAACTCCCGGGTTATTCTTGCTGCAGACACCATTGTAAAAACAGGACATGATATTTTTGAAAAACCCGCCGATGCAGATCAGGCTCATTTTATGTTGCGATACTTATCGGGAAAAACCCACGAGGTAATAACCGCCGTTTCAGTCATTCAGCAAAGCACGGGGTTCTGCACAACGAAAAAATCAGTCACACAGGTAACATTCCGTACCATAACCGATGAAGAAATTTTATATTATCTGCACGGGGATTCATTTCTTGACAAAGCCGGCGGATACGGAATACAAAATCTTGGTGCCATATTTGTAAAATCCCTCAGAGGATGTTATTTTAACGTAGTGGGATTACCCGTTGCAACAACAATAGAATTATTACAGGACTATAACAAATACAGGGTGGAAAATGAACAAGGAAAAAAACACTAACGATACATCGGCCGCGGGTGACTCAGGTACAACAGAACGGGTCGGTGATATACTCAAACGGGAGCGGGTGAAGCTCCGCCTTTCCATCAACCACATTGCCGACGATCTTAAATTCAATAAATCCTATATTGAAGCACTGGAAGCATGCGACTATGACAAGCTCCCGGCTGCTCCCTATGTACGCGTCTACCTCAAAACCCTGGCACAGTATCTTTCTCTTGACCCGAAAGAATTAATCCGGAAATACAGTGAAGAAACAAATCAATTCTTTCCCGACCCGAAAAAAGAAAGAAATGATACCATTTCAATCCGGGTTTCTCAGGACAGAAAGCCAAACCACTGGATCCCCATTTCGGTCCTCATACTACTTATCGGTGCCTTTATTTTTGTCCTGAACAGAACCCAGCCAACCCCGGAAGAGGACGAGATCTCTCCCTACGGGGAACGTCCACCGCAAATTCACGGGGAAAAACCTGCAGTACCCGAAAACGATCACGCCGGTGATGCAGAGGAAAAGACAGAAAATGCGGAAGAGTCTGAACCGGAGAATGCCCCCGGGGATGAAGAGTCTGAATCTGATCCTGCGGAGGATTCCGGGGAACGTGAAGAGGAATCCCGGGATGATGAACAGTCAGATGACCAGTCAGAAGCCGCGGGGGAAGTGGACGAAAGCCCCCCGCTGTCGCTTATTCTGGAGATTAGGGAAGATTCAACATGGATGCAGATTTATGCCGACGGCAGACGGGTCAAAAACGGTATTTATCAAACTCAGAGCATGGATATCACTGCCCGGGACAGCATCAATATAAATATGGGCAATAATTCCGTTGTCAACTACACACTTAACAGCGAACCTCTGAATATTCCCGGCACTAGTGTCCGGATCACCCGGATTACTCCCGATACGGTTGTTGAATGGAGCCGCAGCCGCTGGAATGAAACCTTTGTCGATTGATATGTGGACCGATACACACTGCCATCTCTTTGATCTTTCAACTGAAGAATTAGTACGTACCCTCGGGGAATGCCGTCAGGCAGGTGTTCTTCGCTGCCTTAATACGGGAATTGATATTCCCAGCAATACCGCAGTGCTGACACAGTGTGAGCAGGCCTCAGGCTTTAGCCTCTTTGCCGCCTGCGGAATATCCGCTGAAAAAGCAGGAGAATATCCGCATGAGTACTCCTGGCAGCCGATTCTGGAAAAACAGCTTTCCCACCCGAAGGTGATCGGCCTCGGCGAGATCGGCCTGGATGGAGTACACACATCCTATCCGTCCCCGTCGCTGCAGGAAAAACTCTTTATTGCTCAGCTTGACATGGCACGAACTCTCAACCTGCCTGCGATCATTCACTCCAGGGGAAAAGAGGACCGCGTACTCTCCATACTCAGAGAACGGAATGTAAAAAAAGCTGTTTTTCATTGTTTTACCGGAAATCAGACAACAGCTGCGTCTATTTCAGACGCAGGGTATTATCTATCATTTTCAGGGATTTCAACCTTTAAAAATGCCGATTTTGATCCCTGCATCCGTGCCACGGATCCCCACCACATTCTCATTGAAACAGATTCGCCGTATCTTTCTCCCGAGCCAAAACGCGGGAAACGAAACACACCGGCATACCTGCCGTATATCGGACACTATATTGCTAAGATATTGGGAAAAAATGATATAGAAATTGCTGCACAGATCAGCCAAAACTGGGAGAAACTTTTTTTACCCCATTGACATATTTTTCTTTGACTTACATTTCGGCTCATTTCATACTGTATATATACTATAAAAGGGGGACGTATGTCTGAAACAGTAACAAAACGGGATATCGTTGTCGATATTGCAAATAAAACGGGACTTACCCAGACGGAGGTAAAGGACATTATTGAAACCTTTCTGGAGAGTATCAGCGCCACACTTGAAAACAATCACTCAATTGAAATACGGGGCTTTGGCACCTTTTATCCCAAAATGCGGAAACCGCGACCGGCGCGTAATATTCACACCGGGGAGGTGGTTCCTCTGGAAGAGAGAGTTGTTCCGCTTCTGCGGTACTCAAACAACCTGAAAGATAAGGTTAAGGAGTGTCTGATTAATAATAAACCCGTTGCGCCGGTCTTCAAAAACCTCTGACATCTTCCTGTGATCACAGAGGGATTTTTAGTGATTTCGCCTCATTTTCTGTCAAATAAAAATACCCCTTTTCCGGGATATCCTGTGCCTTTACACTTCCAAACTGAATCCGAATAAGCTTCAGTGTGCGTGCTCCGAAATACGAGATAATCCGGCGAATGTGGCGATTTTTCCCTTCATGAAGCACAATGGTATACCACACACCCTGCTTTGAGGATTGCTCCTTTCTTACGGAGTCTGCACGCAGGTATTCTCCGGAATCATACACGCCCTGTGAGCAGATTGTGCATATGTGTTCCGAAGGCAGGGGCCGGGAAATAAGAACCCGGTATGTTTTCTCCACATGAAACCGCGGATGGGTCAGGGAATAAATAAAATCACCGTCGTTACTGAGAATAAGAACGCCCTCCGAATCCTTGTCCAGCCTGCCGGCATAGCGAAGATGATCCCCCTCAATACCCTTTTTTTTCAGATCATCGTAAATGGTATGGGGATTATGCGGATCAGCGGCTGAAACAATAACGCCCCTGGGTTTATAATACGCAAGATACTGCAGGACAAGCCTATGCCCCACCGCACGCCCGTTACAGAAAACCCGATCTCTGCGGGGTACTATTTTCTCACCCTGTTGGGCCGGTCGGCCGTTAATCCGTATGCGATTCTCCGCAATAAGCCGGTCGCAACCGCGTCGGGAACCCAGGCCACAGGAGGCCAGATACCTGTTCAGTCGAACCGGCTTTTCTGCCTCTTCCATCAGTCCTGTTCCGTATCTTCCTTTTTTACCACCAAAACAGGACAGGATGCCCGGTCGATCACCTTTTCACTCACACTTCCCAGTACAAGATGGTATAAGGCACCATGTCCGTGAGAACCGATAATAATCCAGTCCGCCCCGGTTTTTTCTGCCTGTGAGAGAATCTGATCAGCAGGATCGCCATCCAGCAGAATGATATCAGAAGTAATACCCTCCTGAGCAAAGGCGGACTGCATCTTTTTAAGAATCTTTCGCCGATCCTCTTCAATATCTTCCCGTGCATAGGTATAGGGAAGAACAGAAAAGGTTTCATTTAGAATCATTGCCTCGGGAATAGACTGCAGAACGTGGACAATTTCAATTTCTGCATCCATTGCCCGGGCAACGGCTATTGCCTCGCGGATCATTGAATCCGTAACTTCGGACATATCAACAGCTGCTACAATTTTCACAGACACCTCCTTCTCAGGAAAGATTAATGGATTCTGTCTTCAAGATAACCGGCTATCTGTTCAAGACGCCGGCCTTCTGAACCAAGACTGCGAGCGACCTCCCGAGCCTGCGCTGTAAGCTCATGTGCATATTCACGGGAGTGTTCAAGAGAGGTAAGAGCAGGCCAGGTAGCCTTGCCGCGCTGGGTATCACTGCCGACATTTTTACCCAGAACATCCGTTGAACTTGTTATATCAAGAATATCATCGATCACCTGAAATGCCAGACCGATTGCATCGCCATAGCGACCAAGGTCAACAATGGTTTCCTTCGGGGCATCGGCAATAAGCGCGCCGCACACGACACTGCAGCGTATCAGGGCGGCAGTCTTATTTTTGTGGATATATTCGACGGTGGAAAGATCCACCTTTTTTTCCTCCGATTCGATATCAACAATCTGGCCACCGATCATACCCGCCGTACCAAGAGCGCGGGATATCTCGGATATTACCTGAATATTTCCTGTTCGGGCAAGAATCTCATAGGCAAAAATGCAGAGTGCATCTCCACCAAGCACGGCCAAAGCTTCGGAAAAAGCCTTGTGAGCCGTGGGTTTTCCCCGTCTGAAATCATCATCATCCATGCAGGGCAGGTCATCATGAATCAGGGAAAAGGTATGCAGCATCTCTATGGCGGCAGCACTGTGCACAGCCTTTGTGGCAAGAAATCCGCCGCCGCAGGCTTCGTGGGTAGCCAGTAACAGAGCCGGACGAATGCGTTTTCCCCCGGCAAACATGCTGTAATGCATCAGGCGGTGAATCGAGGAAGGATACTCGTCTTCAGCGGGAAGGAGCCGTTTCAGGGCTGCTTCAGTTTCATTTCTGCATTCCTGCAGGTACGTTTTTAAATCATTCAAAATCTTTCTGCCCTCCGATTAGATCTTCAATGTCAACATTCATGGTCTCTTTTATAAAATCACCCGCCGGTGTTTCCAGCAATTTTTGAATTTTTCCTTCCGCACGGTTCAGATGCCTGCGGCATTTTTCAACAGCCCGTATCCCCTGTTCGAAATGTTTGAGGGAATCATCAAGACTCACCTCTTCCGTTTCGAGGAACCTCACGGATGCTTCAAGCTGCTGCAGGGCATCCTCAAAGGTTGTTCGTTTTCTTTTTTCAGCCATGTATCATCCCCGTATAACGTTCTCTATCCGCGCCGTCGCACTTCCCGCTCTGAAACGAAGGGTAAGACGGTCATTTTCTTTAATATCATCACTTGTTGTGACCGTATTATTTCTGCTGTCAAGCACAAGAGCATACCCCTGTTTCAGAATATTGAGCGGATTTGCCCGGTCAAGGCGGTGTTCCAATTCCTTCAGTGTATCAACTTCCCGTGCCAGCTCCCGGTCAAAACTGCGGATAAGGCGAGACTTTTGATCTGCCACTCTATCCTTCATCCTTACCGATCTTTTAATATAATTTGCAAGAGCCGCCGATGAGGAAAGAGTATAAAATTCCTGAAATTTTCTCCGCAGACGTTCACGTGCCATAAGGGCAAAACGCTGGATATACTCCTGATAGAGCAGTTCCAGACCGGATATTTTTGAAACAATGAGTTCTGCCGCTGCCGTGGGTGTCGCCGTGCGGTAATCCGCCGCAAGATCCAGAAGAGTATTATCTATTTCATGGCCCACAGCGGAAATAATCGGCACAGTGGATCGGGCTGCGCATCTTACCAGATCTTCATCATTAAACGCCATAAGATCATCCCGGGCTCCGCCGCCGCGGCCGATAATAATAATATCCACCGCACTGTCCCCCATAAGTGCTTCAAGGGCGTTCTTCAGTTTCTCAGGCGCCCGCTCTCCCTGAACAGGGGCAGGTGCAAAAATAATATTCACCAGGGAGGCACCGGCCTTGAGGGTCGAATAAATATCGTGAAAGGCAGCACTTCTTTCGGCGGTAATCACCCCCACGGTTTCAATATAGTCGGGAATGGCCTTTTTTCGTTTTTCGTCAAAAAGACCATCCTGTTCCAGCTTTTCTTTTCGTTTCTGCAGCAGTCGACGCATATCACCGGCACCGGCATTCCAAAGGTTTCTGATATCCAGCTGATAATAGCCGCCCCGTTCATACACACGCAGTAAGGCAATAAGATTAATGGTATCCCCCTCAGTGGGGAGGTGTTCGATACCCTGCCGTGCCCACCGCCAGATAACCGCCGGAATATATGACGCGGTATCGCTGAGCCGGAGAAAAACATGTCCCGAAGCAGCTTCCTTTATGGAAACAACCTCCCCCGTGACAAACAACACCTCTCCGGCATTTTTTAACACAGCTGCGATACCGCTGTTGATTTCACTCACCGAATAGGGAATGCTGCGCAGGGCGGGGGGATCGAAAAAGAGATCACTTCCATGGGAGGAATTCATTAGTAATACCTCTTCAGAACAGGTGTGATAGTGCGCGCCGTTCCTGTGACCTCATCAATTTCCAGCAGCACACCGTTAAACATGGCACCGTCACGAGCCTGGACAAATTGCTGTGAGGTGCCCGAAAGCAGTTTTGCCATAACCGGTTCATAGGTCATGCCGATGGCGGATATTTCCGGACCGGTCATACCCACGTCTGTAATATATGCTGTTTTGCCGGGAAGGATACGGCCGTCATTTGTCTGCACATGAGTATGGGTACCCACCATGGCCGAAACCCGGCCGTCCAGATAATGCCCCATGCACACTTTTTCACTTGTTGCCTCAGCATGAAAATCGACAATAACAGTTTTTATGTCCGGGGGTATGTTTTCCAAAGCACGGTCAACACTTTTGAAGGGGCACTCCCGTTTCCCCCGCAAAAAAACACGGCCCAGAATATTTATCACCGCAAAAGCGCCTTTTTCAGTCTCTTTGCAGGCAATCCCATTCCCGGCAGTCATATCGGAACAATTATAGGGCCGAATGACAAAGGAGGAATATTTTGTATCTGAATACACCGCCGGCTGCTCCGGGGAATGATTCCCTCCGGTAATGATATCCACCCCGTATTTACGAAATTTCCGGGCATAGCGGGGAGTTATACCACGACCGCCGGCGCAATTTTCACCATTTGCGATTACCGCATCTATCTTAAGACTGTCTTTAAGTCCTTCCAGTTTTTCCGCCAGAACCCGCCGCCCCACATCACCGAAAACATCACCGACAAACAGGATATTCATACAGGCTACTTCGCAAATTCTGAGTGACGTATTTCCCGGATAATGGTAACCTTTATCTGACCGGGATATTCCATTTCCCGTTCAATTTTATTCGCCACATTCCGCCCCAGCTCCTGAGCCTGGGCATCGGAAATTTCTTCAGGCTCCACAATAATCCGGATCTCACGCCCCGCCTGAATAACATAGGCTTTCTTTACCCCCGAAAAGGAATCGGAAATCTCTTCAAGCTTGGTCAAACGATTGACATATTTTTCCAGGGTTTCCTTGCGCACCCCCGGACGGCTTGAGGATATTGAATCAGCCGCCTGAACAATAACCGGATATACTGAAATAGGAGTTACGTCCTCATGGTGAGCTGCTATGGCATTACAGATAATGTCATTTTCCCCGTATTTTTTTGCAATATCCGCCCCGATCTCGGAATGGGTTCCATCCACCTCACGGTCAATTGCCTTTCCGATATCATGAAGAAACCCCGCCCGGACAGCAGGCTTTGGATCAAAACCGAGCTCTGAAGCAATAAGTTCTGAAAAAATCGCCACTTCATAGGCATGCTGCAATACGTTTTGTCCGTAGGAGGTGCGGTACTTGAGCTTTCCCATGTATTCTATCATTTTGGGTTTCAGGCGGTGAACATTAAGCTCCAGCATCATATCCTCAACGGCCTTCTTCATCTTCTTATCAAGTTTCTTCTCAGCCTTTTTGATCATTTCTTCAATACGCCCGGGGTGGATCCGGCCGTCTTCAACAAGCTCCTGAAGAGCCAACCTCCCAACTTCCCGGCGTACGGGATCAAAACTTGACAGAATAACCGCCTCCGGCGTATCATCCACAATAACATCTATGCCCGTCAGCTCTTCAAATGTCCGGATATTCCGGCCTTCGCGCCCGATAATCCGCCCTTTCATATCGTCATTGGGAAGGGTGACCACAGAAACAGTGGATTCCGCGGTGGTATCCGCTGCAGACCGCTGAATAGCCTGAAGCACAATCTCCCGAGCCTCTTCCTCAGCTTTTTCCACCGCCTCATCACGACGTTCTTTAATCAGCTCTGCATTTTCGGTGCGGATCTGATGTTCCAGATTGTCAAGCAGGTTCTTCCGGGCTTCCTCCTGAGTCATATGGGCAATACGGGTGAGTTTGTCATTCTGACTCTTAATGAGGGCACTGAGTTCTTTTTCCTTGGAACTGATGCTTTTTTCCCTGGTTTCAAGGAAGCGGGTCCGAGCTGCAACGTCTTCTTTTTGAGATTCAAGGCGCTCCTGATCAATGGTCAGCTGACTTATACGATCCTGCAGATCAACCTCACCGGCGCGCACCGCTTCCTTGCGATCCTCCAGCTCCTTATCATGCTTTTCTTTCTCAACATACCATTCATCACGCCCTTCAAGGTATGCCTCTTTCTTTATCAGATCTGCGGAATCTCTGCCCTTGCTGATAATCTCATTCTTTTCACGTTCGGCATCCTTTCTTCGTTTTTCCAGATAATTTCTGTCAACGATAATCCGCCACAGCATCCCGAGAAAAAAAGCTGCAAAAAGTAATATTACTACAACAATAGAATTAATCTCCATCATATCTCCAATCTATATTAATCAGTTAAGTTTTCATCAATACTATCTATCATTTTCCTCACCCGCTCCTCACAGTCTGATGGGCACACATCGCATCCATCATTGCTGCGGCGCTCATTCAGCTCCATGGCAATACTCAATGCAGCCATCACAATGGAGCGGACTTCATCACGGTTTGTTTTTTTCCTGTAATTGTAAATACGGCTGTTAAGAAGCTCCACGGCACTCTTGAGAACCTGTTCATTCAGATTTCCCCGTATGGAGTACTCCTTATTATCTATGTAGATTGTTACGCTCGTATTTTGCAAAAACAGTTCCGGTTATCAGTTGGTATTCTCATTAATTCTGTTTATTATTGACTTCATACGTCGTGCAGCTTCATTAAATCGTTCATCCCGTTGTCCCACATCGCCTTTCAGCTGCGTAAGTTCATCCTGAAACCTGCTGTTTTCTTCTTCCAGCTCATGAATATAACTGTCCTTTTCCTCCTGGCTCTTTTCCAAATCCTCTATGGTGCGGTTTTTATCTGAAAGAGCTGTGAAGAGGTCATTTAATTTTCCTTCCAGCTCCGCAAGTAATTCCAACATAGGTACTCCTTTACATGCACGGATATTTATTCTTCCGTCCCCTGTAAAATAGTTTATACGCTTCGGTATTAACAACACAATGTTTGGAGAGGAATAAAGAAAAGAGAGAATCCCTTCAGGGTGAAAATTCCTGCAATTTTCCCAAGGGGCTGCCCTTCCGTGAAACGGGGGTCCAGAGTATGGATAAATTTTTAAAATACCCCTGTGACAGATAGTGGATAAATCGGGAGTACCAGTTTTTCCGGGAAACAATGACCATTCTATCCGGAGCATACCGTTTGAGCACCGTTGGAATATCAGAAAAGGCCCCCACAACGGGATACCCGAAGACTTCAGCTTTGTGTGACGGATTCTCCACCAAAACAACACCGCGAATAACAGGGTGGTTCAGCTGCCGCTCCAACAGGGAGACCACGGAAGCAATAAGATCCTCATCTCCTACAATAATGGTGGAACTGTTCCGGGCAATATAATTGCTGAAAAACCGCGATACCCGGGGCAGAAGATGACGTTCCGCCACAAGAAAAAATGCCGCAAAAAATCCGGCGGGAACCAGGACCAGGCGGGAAAAAGCAATGTTACGCAGGAGAAACAGTCCTGACAGGTAGCACAATACCCCCAGAGTGGCACACAGCAGGCTGAGACGAAAGGAGTGTTTTCCCCGTTTAAAATACCAGTTTGCAACAAAGGGACTGAGCAAAGAGAGGGATAAAAGCCCGTGCAATGCACCCATTTCCATGGGATTTGTCTGATAATAATTAGCGATACCCCGAATAGAGGACATAAGGAGAATTATTGCAGCATAGATAGTATTGATACTGACGAAATCTGCAAGTATAAGCGTAAAATGACGCATAAAAAGGGAAAAAATATGCAGTACACCCTTGAGGCTGATTCCCAGAGCAATAAAACCGGTGGGAAAGAACGTACCATAGCTTTTTTTGTATTTCTCAGAAAAAATCAGCATGGCCTTGTAAAAGGCGATGCGCATGGCAATTTTCTTTTGGGAGGAACTTTTTCCCTTAAAGTGAATAATTTCAATATCCGGATTATACCACACTTCATATCCCCGCCGGGCAACCTCGGCACAAATATCAAGATCTTCGCCATACATAAAAAACCGCTCATCAAAGCCGCCCACTTCGTCATACAGACTTTTCCGGATAAAAAAACACGACCCCGAAACGGCATCCACAGTCATTTCCGTATCCGTATCAGCCCAGGTCATATTATAGGAGCTCAGGGTTTTATTTTTAGGAAACAATTTGTAGAGTCCCGTAAAATAGCTGACAGCATTCAGGGGTGTGGGAAAACTGCGCCGACATTGCCACTGAAATGTTCCGTCCTGATTTAAAACCTTCGGTCCCATTATTCCTGCCCGGGGATGATTGGTAAAAAAAGCCACTCCCTTCGTAAGTGTTTTGGAGGAAACAATTGTATCGGGATTTAACATCAGCAGATAGGGAGCATTGGCTATGGAGGCACCGATATTGCAGCCACGCCCAAAACCGACATTTGTCTTGAGGCCCACCCACTGTACCCCGGGGAATTCGGCGGTTATATATTCCCGGGAATTATCCTGGGAATTATTATCAACCACAATAATCTCCGCATCCTCAAAGCCTTCGGCCTTTTTTACGGAAGACACTGTCTGAGCAAGAAGTTCCTTTACATTGTAATTAACAATGACAACCGACAGCAGCAAAGGTCCTACCTCTTTGAGAATACAGTCTTAAGACGGAGTTTCCACAAAAGCCCTATTGCTTCCCGAACAATAGCCGTAGACATTTTGGATTCTCCGTAAATACGATCTTTAAAGATAATGGGAATTTCCGTAATGCGAAATCCTTTCTTTTGAACATAATAATTCACTTCAACCTGAAAGGAATATCCCGAGGACGTCACTGCATCCAGATTGATTGCACGAAGCGTCCGGGCATGGAAACATTTAAATCCTCCCGTACAGTCACGAATCCTCACCCCCGCAATCATACGGGCAGCAACATTTCCAAAATAACTGAGGAGAAGACGGCTCAGGGGCCAGTTCACCACGTTTACCCCATTGATATACCGGGATCCGATAACCAGATCGTTGTCCTGTGCAGCTGCAACAAAATCGGGTAGATAAGCCGGATCATGAGAAAAATCAGCATCCATTTCAAAGACGAGCTCATACTCTTTTTTTAACGCCCATTTAAAACCGCTGATATATGCTTTTCCAAGACCTTCCTTGCGAACACGATCCAACACAAAAACCCCCGGAGTATCTTCACCGATTTTTTTGGCTGCCGCCGATGTGCCGTCCGGGGAATTATCATCAACAACGAGGATGTCTGCCTGGGGGAGATGCTTTTTTATCTGCGGTATGAGAAGAACGATATTTTCCTTCTCGTTGTATGTCGGTACAATTATCAGAACTTTCTGGGAACTCAAAATGCCTCCGGTAGGGAAAACAGAGTAAATACACAATTGTATATCTAAAATTAAATTATATTCACCGAAAATGCTGAATTTATCTTGGATAAAACACAGAAGGATACTGAGATGAATAATATTACCCTCATTGGAATGCCCGGCGCAGGAAAAAGCACTGTCGGTATTATACTGGCAAAATCCACGGCACGGGGATTTATTGATACGGATGTTCTGATCCAGATCAATGAACAGAAAAGCCTGCAGGATATTCTCGATTCACAGGGGCATATGGCGCTGCGGGATATCGAGGAATCGGTCATTCTCCGACTCAATCTTGCAGATCATATTATTGCCACCGGGGGAAGTGCTGTCTATGGGGACCGTGCCATGATGCACCTGAAAAAGCACTCCACCGTAGTTTACCTGCACGCCTCTCTGGAGGAAATTGAACGAAGAATCCCCAATTTCAAAACCCGGGGAATTGCCCGGCGCCCGGGCCAGAGCCTGGAGGATCTGTTTACCGAACGAAGCCGTTTATACCGGCACTATGCCGATTTCACTGTGGAAACAGAAGGAAAAACCCTTGATGCCATTGCCGATGAAATCGCCGAAAAGACCTCCTGACCGGGTCAGAAGAACTCCTCCGCCAACGCCCTTCGTACACCGTCTATGCGCCGCACTTCGTTCTTTCGCCGCGGGAATGTAAAATTTGAAAGAAGTGCCAGGGCCTTTCCTTTCTTCATATCAGCCACGATGTGACAGCCCGTAAATCCCGTCTTTCCCAGGGTATACGGTGAAGTGGCATTTCCCGCATAGCGGCGGGGATTCAACTCCCATCCAAGGCCGCACGCCTGCCCGTGGTAATCCCGGCGTATTTCTGTCATTTCCGCTTTCATTTTCTCAGAAAAAAGAGGTTTTGGGGTATCACAGACCAGTGCGGAAAGAAATTTCATACAATCTGCAAGGGATGTAAACAGGCCTGCCGAGCCCGGCACCATACTATGATTAAGAGCCCAGGCGCTCTCATCGTGAATCTCACCCTGAATTTTCTTCCCCCGCCAGGGATCCACCTCAGTGGGAAGGCACCGCGTGCGGGGAATGTCTTCGCTGAGGAAACTGTTCTCCATTTTCAGCGGGGAAAAAATATGATCCCGGGCAAGCCGGCTCAGGGAATCTCCCCATATCTTTTCAACGGCTAAGCCGAGAAGAATGCTCGTGGCGTTACAATATGAATATCGTTCTCCGGGACTGCTGGCGAAAGGGGGAGAAAGAAGATACTGCATAATTTTTTCAGGTGGCTGATCTTTATACCGCGACAGAGGGGTGGTGAAATGAAGGGTCTGGGTTAAGAGATGCATCATACGCACCTCATTTCCCTCAGAGCACTGAAAACCGGGCAGAATCTCCCTCAGGGAATCGTCCAGATTGAAGGCTCCCCTGTCCAAAGCCATAAGTGCCAGGGTTGAAGTGGGGATAACCTTGGTTATGGATGCAACATCAAACAGATGATCTTTCCCCACTTTTTCTCCGCGGGTATACTCCGTAGTACCAAAATAAAAGGTTTGTACCCCCCGGCTCCCGTCAAGAAGACCAAGGGCTGCACCGGGAAACATTCTGTTTTCCACAGCCCGTGTCATAATCTTTTCAATGGACATGGCTCCCCGCTTTCCATGAAGTAAAAAGTTAATATATATTACATGAAACATTTGAAACCGTGCGGTACTATACCGATAAAAAAGGCTTTTCTGGTCAGTAACCTATGAAACAGACACCGATGCAGACATATTTTCGGCAAAAAAGGGAAATGGGGCTTCCCGCAGATATCCTGTGGGATTCCTCCGGTGTCGCGTCCCCCGGGAAATCGACGCCTCCTCCGGAAAATACCGGCGCAGATGAAAACACATCACGCTCCCGTTCCTATGAAGAAAAACGTGCGGCCTTAACACAGCTGTTTCGTGAAACGGCAAACTGCAGAAAATGTATTCTGGGAACCGCACGCCATAAGGCCGTCTTTGGTGCGGGCACGGTAAATGCCCGGGTATTTGTCGTTGGCGAGGCACCGGGTTTTAATGAGGATCAGACGGGATTACCCTTTGTGGGAAAAGCCGGAGAACTTCTCACAAAAATGTTAGGCGCCATTGATCTGGATCGTTCTCGGGATGTCTTCGTTTCAAATATCGTCAAATGCCGCCCGCCGGAAAACCGCAACCCCGCCGCGGACGAATGCCTGAGCTGCATCCCCATTCTGGAAAAGCAGATAGAAATCATTCAGCCTGCCTGTCTCCTGATTCTCGGACGGGTTGCCGCTGCCAATCTCCTCAGGGAAGACCGCAGTATCTCCTCTATAAAAAGCGAGGTTTTTTATTACACGGGAATTCCCGCCATGGTAACCTATCATCCCGCTGCTCTTTTGCGTAACCCCGCCTTAAAACGTACATCCTGGGAAACCCTCAAACTATTCAGTACTCTTGCAGGCACCGTATGAATTCATATAAAACCTCTCAGCCCTCCTCCACACCGTCCATGCTTCGTGTACCGCCTCACTCTCCCGATATGGAGAAAAGCGCCCTTGCATCAGCGCTTATTGATGAGGAAGTGCTTGATTCCGCAATGGAGGGCCTCCATGAAGATGATTTTTATCTCCGCCAGCACCGAACAATCTTTCAGACCATGCGGAAGCTCTACAACGAAGAACATACCGTTGATGTGGCCCTTCTTGCAGAAAAATTAAAATCCGTAAACAAACTGGAGACCGTGGGAGGTGAGGCCTACCTGTCTGAACTTATAACCACAACTGCCACATCGACAAATGTGGAAAAGTATATAGAGGTGCTTCACCAGAAAAAGATTCTGCGCCGCCTTATTCACGAAACCATGACCATATCCTCCTCCTGTTATGAAGGGGAAACAAACGCCCGGGAACTTCTTGATTCTGCGGAACAGAAGATTTTTCATATTTCCGATGAGAATATGACCAATAAACCTGTAAAGATGGAAAAACTCCTCAAGGACACCTTCGAGAAACTTGAAAAAATAACCAATACAGGCGGTATAACCGGTCTTCAGACAGGCTTCCATGATCTTGATGAACACACCACGGGGCTCCACCCCGGTGAACTTGTGATTGTGGCCGCACGCCCGGGTATGGGAAAAACAGCCTTCGTTCTCTCCCTGGCATCCAACATCGGCATAAAAGAAGAAAAACCTGCCCCTGTTGCCCTTTTCTCCCTGGAAATGCCAAAGGAACAGCTGATGCAGCGAATGCTGTGCTCTGAGGCATCAGTGGAAATGAATAAGCTTCGCGGAGGCTATCTGGGAAAGAAGGATTTTGGCGCCTTGAGTCAGGCTGCAGGACGAATGTATACGGCGCCCATATATATCGATGACTCCTCTCCCCTCAACCCCATGGAACTTCGGGCCAAATGCCGGCGCATCAAGGCTCAGGAGAAGGATCTCGGGGTCATAATCATTGACTATCTGCAGTTAATGAACTCCACGGATAAACAGGAAAGCCGTCAATTGGAAATATCCTCCATATCACGAACTCTTAAGGAGATTGCCAAGGAATTAAAGGTGCCCGTAATAGCTCTTTCCCAGCTGAATCGCTCCGTGGAAAACAGAACCGGAAGCAATCGGCCGCAACTGGCTGACCTGCGCGAATCCGGAGCTATAGAACAGGATGCAGACCTGGTGCTCTTTTTGTATCGTGAGGCCTATTATCTGGGAAAATCCCCCGAAGGACGGGAAAGTGACGAGTATCGAAACGTGCAGAACATGGCGGAAGTAATAATCGGAAAACAGCGGAACGGTCCTCTTGAGACAGTGGAACTCTCCTTTATCGGAAAATATACCCGTTTCGATAATCTTGACAAAACCCACCAGGAAGAACCGGAGGCATTTTAATGCAGGTTATCTTCCACGCCTTTTCAAACAGTATTATACAGATGACCATGTTCTGTCGTCTTCTTCTGGAAACCCTTATCAGGGTACCTCTGGCTGCGAAAAACTGGAATCTGACTCTGCATCAGATGAAAATAATCGGAACCGAATCCCTCCCTCTGGTACTGACAACCGCTGTCTTTGTGGGTGCCGCCACGGTTATCCAGGCCAATATGCAGTTTCAGGGGCTTGTCCCCCTGTCATATCTTGGATTTGTGGTCAGTAAGAGCATCGTCACTGAGCTTGGACCGGTCATAACCGCCTTTGTGGTTGCCAGCCGGATATCCACTGCAATTGCCGCGGAAATCGGCAGCATGAAAACCACAGAACAGATTGATGCCATGTACTGTCTCTCCCTGGATCATATCCGCTATGTGGTGGTGCCCAAATTCATTGCCGCTGTAGTAATGCTACCCGTCCTGGTTATTTTCTGTGAAGTCCTTGCCTTTGTATCATCGGCCGTGATTGCCCTGGCTGTAACGAACACGACATTATACGAATACACCGAAGGCCTGCGGATGTTTTTCAGCGCCTTTGATATGTTTGTGGGCATCTTTAAAACCACTCTCTTCGGCGGTGCCATAGCATTATCCGGGGCGTTTTTTGGCCTTACCTGTAAAAAAGGCGCCGAGGGAATCGGAAATTCCACCACGGGAGCCTTTATGCTTTCCTCTATACTTATTCTGATTATTGACTTTATTATAGCCCTGATTTTTATGTAACGAGGTGTATATGGCTGACAACGATATTATTCTGGAAGTGGAACATCTGCGCAAGCATTTCGGCACCAAGGTTGTTCTCCGCGACGTTAATTTCCACGCCCGGCGCGGAGAAATACTCTGTGTCATCGGCCAGTCAGGGCACGGGAAAAGTGTTATAATGAAGAATATCATGGGCCTGATGAGACCCGACGGAGGCCGTATTCTTTTTGAGGGAAAGGTTATATCCTCTCCAACGACGAAGGAATCAGTCTACAATGAAGTTCGCCATAAATTCGGACTCCTTTTCCAGGGAGCCGCCCTCTTTGACTCCATGAATGTGGGGGATAATATCGGCTTCAGCCTGCGGGAACGCACCAATCTTTCTGAAGAGAAAATTCAGGAAAAAATCAAACGCGGCCTTGAAATGGTTGGCATGGATAATGTGCAGCACCTTATGCCCGCAGAACTTTCCGGAGGGATGAAAAGCCGGGTGGGGCTGGCACGCGCCGTAGCTCTGGAACCGGAAATAATGCTCTATGATGAGCCCACCTCAGCCCTCGATCCAATTATCTCTGATAAGATCAATGAACTCATTCTCAGCCTGCGCGCCCGTCTGAATATGACCTCCATTGTAATTACCCACGATATTTCATCGGCATATAAGATTGCCGACCGTATTGCCATGCTCTATAATGGAAAAATAATATTCTTCGGTACCCCCGCAGAAATACGATCCTCCCATAACCCCTATATTCAGAAATTTATACGGGGACAGCGAAAGCTCTACTACGCAGTGGATTCTGAAAACAAATTTGAAAAACCCTTTACGGGAGATGCCGTAACCAAACACCGTAAGGACAAAAAACTTTTCTCAGGCGTTGACAATTTAAACGTGATTCAGAAGGTTCGCAAGGTTCGCAGGGACTAAGCCGGAGGTGGAGAAAACAGGTTGTGGTGTATCCTGCGGATTTTTTTTCTGTCCCCCACCACGGATCCTCTTGAAAGGGATATTTCACGGTAATGGGTTCGCTCAATAAAGGTACGCTCATGGGTGGCCATGATAACCGTTGTACCATTATTGTGTATATCCTGGAGTAAGGAAAATATCTCACCGGAAATACGGATATCCAGATTTCCCGTGGGCTCATCGGCAATAAATATTTCCGGATCATTCACCATGGCCCGTGCCACGGCAACCCGCTGCTGCTCTCCTCCGGAAAGCTGATCGGGATAACTGCGGCTTTTGTGTGCAAGGCCCACACGGGACAGCACATCGTAGGAACGTTTTCGTATCATACGCTCACTGGTGCGGGTAATCCGGGCGGCAAAGGAAATGTTTTCAAGAACCGTACGATCCCGGAGAAGACGAATATCCTGAAAGACAATACCCATATTACGCCGCATTTTCTGAATAATCTTTTTCCGGGGAATATACCCCGAACTACCCCCAAGGGAAATTCCCGCAAGGGATATCTGTCCATGGGTGGGGAATTCATCCAGAAAAATATGCTTCAGCAGAGTGGTCTTTCCCGCTCCGCTTTCCCCCGTGAGAAACACAAATTCCCCCTTGGTGATGCGAAGAGATACATCATAGAGCGCAGGATACTGATTCCCGTACACCTTTGATACATGCACAAATTCTACCATCAGTCCTCTTTTTGCAGAAGAAAATGGACCCTGTCCGACAGGGATGTATACTCATTTTGTTCATAGTCCCCCCACATACCCCGAACAGAGAAATAGTCACGGGGAATAAAGGATAAAATTTCTGTGGGAGAAAAAATGGTCTGTACATGCTCTTCCCAATAGCGAAGATAGGTGCCCTGTTCCTCCTGACAGAAAATATCAAAGGTATTGTACTGTTTCCTCTGTGCCCTGTCATACTCGCAATACCGGATATAGGCTCCCTCGGAAGTTGATTCAGCTTCGGTGTAATCATTGAAAAAAAGCCGGGAAGTGCGCTCCGTGGTAATATCAAACAAAAACAGACCGCCCGGTTTCAGGATATTGTAGACTTCAAGAAAGGTTTTTCGATAATCGTCACGGGCGGAAAGATAATTGATGCCGTCAAAGCAGAATACCACCATATCGTATGCAGCAGTCAGAGGAAGTGCACGACAATCGCAGCACAGGTAATCAAGTCCCTTCTTCCATGCCTCACAGCACATGGCCGGAGAAATATCAGAGCCGGCATATTCAAATCCTTCATACACCAGAATGGAACCAAGCGTTCCTGTTCCGCCCCCCAGCTCAAATACGGAGGGATGAGAATTTTTCAGATAATTTTCCCCCACGGATTGAATAAGCTTTACCCATTGTCCGTAGGGCACATGGGACATCATGGTGTCGTACATGCGTGCAAGAACTGAATAGGAAGGAGAATCACTGTGCACTTAATACACCTTCACAAAAATTTCCCGTCGCCACTCTTTGGCCAGCTCTGAGATGGCATCCCGGGCATGAATATTTTCAGCAATGGATTTAATCCGACTGTAATCATGTTCCATGGTCATTGTCCGATCGGATTCGTAATCGCTGAGCCGGTACAGATACAGAGCATCATCATCCTCAAAGGGACCGATAAAAGTACCAATATCCGGCTGTGATTCCCGGATTTTCTCTGCCAGGGTTCCCGGTAGCTCATCCTGTGTATACCAGGAGGTATACCCGTCATAGGCTTTGCTCACCCGATGTTCACTGAAATCGTGAACAGCACGGGTAAAATCTTCTGCTGTTTCAGCATGAGTTTTTACTGAGTCAAGAATAAAATTTTTCTTTCGCACATCCTCTTCACTCTTTTGAAGGGGAAGATATATCTGCTGTATCTCCCGTGCATTATCACGTTTTGTCAATACCTTCACCAGATGAAACCCAATACGCGTTTCTATGGGAGGGGATATTTCGCCCGGTTCATATTTAAATACTTCCCGTTCCAGTTTCTGAAGGGCAAGATCACCACTGGAAACAAATCCGAAATGTCCGCCCCGGGATGCATTTGGCCCCTGGGAATATTCTTTCGCAGCCGCGGTGAATGAAATATCACCCGACATAATATCCTCACGGATGGAAAGGATTGAACGGTACACCTCCTGGCGCTGCGCATCGTCGGCACGCAAAGGTATCTGTATTTTCTGGAAACGATAGCTTTTGCCAAGACTTGGCAGGCTATCAGCATATTCTGAATAAATTTCTGCCACCTGGGTCCGGGTCAGATCAGTCTGCAGATAGAGCTGCTGAATTCGCTCCATCACCATCTGACTGCGTATCTGGGAACGCAGGCGCTCACGATAATCGTCAAAATCCATGCCGTATTCCTGCTGCAGCTGGTTGCGCAGTTGCTGTTTCGTAATAGAGTTCTCCTCTAATATCCGCTGTATCTGGGAATTGACCGTGGAATTAACATTCTGCTCAGAAATTGAGATCATGGTATCGCGCTCGGCATGCACGGAAATAATCATATTATCAACCATTTCCTCAAGAACCTTATCGTAGGTAATATCCTGAAGCATTGCATCAGATTCAGCTCCAAGGGACTGCATTTCCATTTGTACCACTTCCTCAACCTCGGATTTGAGGATGACAGAATCTCCCACAATAGCAGCAATACTGTCGCCGGCACTCAGGCCTGTCCCAATACCGAACAAAAAAAGAAATACACTGACCATGGCACCACATTTTTTCATATAACCTCAATCCGTCTTTTGTGTTTCATCAGACTCATCTGAAGTGGAAAAATAATCCTGGTTAAACTGATAATCAAGACTCGTGCGCAGAGATTGCATAAAGCTGTCAACCCGGGCCTTATGAAGGCGGTATAATGCACGGCTTTCCACCTCCTCACGCACTTCTTCCAAATCATACGGGTCACCAATATCGTATTTCGTTTTAACATGATACATATGAATCCGTCCGTTAATATTTTTCGGATTCGATATACCTCCTTCACGAATATCTGTCAGGAAGGCGCAGCCCCGCTGCTGTAATTCGTGCAATGGTACCGGCCGGGATGCCGTATAGGAAGAGTCTCCATAACCATTCTGGATATAGCGATTAAAATTATCCGACGTAAGTTCCCTCCGGACCTGCCAGGCCCTTCTGGCGTTTTTATAGGCAATCATCTCATATTCAATATAGGGCTCTTTTCGAAGAAATTCTGAACGAAAATTATCATAATAGGACTGTATATGCCGTTCTTCAAGTTCCTGTTCCTGGTTTCCCAGAGCATCATTCAAATACATATTTGCCAAAAGATTCCTGTTGACAATCCGTTTTCGTTCCTGAAACTCCGGACGATCATCATAATTTTCGCTTTTCGCCTTCTGGGAAAGCAGTTCCATATTTACCCACTCCTGCACATACTGCAGTTTCTGTTCCGCTGTTGCAGAGGAGGAGGTGTTTTCCATAAGGTCATCCTCATAGAGAATACTGGAGCCCACTCGAGCGATAACAGGTCCTTTCCGGGTATCATCTGAAGAATCAAAACATGAAAATATCAGAAATACAGGTAACAGCAGGCAGGCATGTATTTTCATTTTTTCTATCCTTTTTTATGGCACAAAATATAAAATGGTTTTCGGAGTACACAGCAGTTTCTTCATTTTGCAGGACCTTTTATCAGAAGGACCTGTGAATCAGGAATCCTTTGAAGCAAATATCCGTCCGATAACATACAGTGTCACCCCCGTACCTGCAATAATCCACTGGAGAGTTCCCATAACTCTTCCGAAATTCCAGATTACCACTCCGCCAAGGATCAACATGCCCACCAGCATTATTGCATGAGACCATTTCCTCATAAAATCAAACATCATCGCTCCTTTTTGAAATAATATCAAACCCCTTCTTATCGAGATAGGTAATCCCCGCACGTCCGGAAAAAAATTCCTCAACAGCAGCATTAAGCATCGTACCGCGCCACCCTCCGAAAGCGGGAATGGCTCCTGTTTCAAAATAATTAAGCACCATTTTTGCGCATCCTGACTTTGAACAGACAATATTCATGGCAACACCAAACTCCGCGGCCCGGGACTCTATGAATACAAATAATGCAGCCGTAAGAGTTTTCTGTTCCTGATTTTTTGCCCCTCCACCGGAAATACGTTCCGTAATCTCTGCCGGTACACAGAGCGTTTCATCTCCCAGATACGTAATAATATCCCTGCCGTATGTGTCCGCAGCCTTTGCAGAGAGGCCCGTTTTATGAGCCAAATCAGAAACTGTGACAGGGTTGCTGCGTATCAGACCTGGAATTATCTGCTTCCGTATAACCTTTGTCCGGGTAAGGTTCTTTTTTCGGGCCGTACTTTCAATAAAGCATATCAGGCGATAGAGACGATCACGAAAACGGGGCGGTACACGATTGGCATTCTTCATAAACTGACGCTGAACATTATTTTCATAGGAGAAGAGATTGCACGTATTGAATTTCTCCATTTCAGAAAAAAGCCACTCCTGTGTCCCCCGCTTTTGCGCCTCTGCAATA
>JBNJEI010000024.1:0-40448 GCA_051745755.1 Fibrobacterota bacterium | reverse complement strand
AACGGAGGAATTTATCTCTTCAAGATTAGCCGCGGAGCTTGTAGCTCCTTCACTGAGATCCTGAGAAGCTTCAGATATTTGGGCGGAGCCGCTGTCTACCTGACTTACGGCATCATGAACTTTTCCAAGAGCGCCCCTGACCTGTTGTGTCATGGTGTTTAAAGCCTGGCCAAGAGCGTCTTTATCGGAAAGGAGCGGCACCTCCTGAGTCCAGTCTCCCTCAGAAACAGACTGGGTAAAGCTCACTTTTTCCCTGAGATTATCACTCATGTGTTGTACGTCCACCATCAAACTGTCAACTTCATCTTGTACCGAACGATTCTCAATATGTAATCCCACATCTCCCGTATGGGCAATTTTTCGTATATGGGTTGATAAAAGTCTGATACGGTCCGCAATACTTTTGGCCATCCGGTAGCCGAGAAATGCAGCAATTCCAACTATCACGGCGATAATAAGAAACAGTATATTTCGAGCCCCTGCGATGGCCTCTTCAACCCCATCAATATACACTCCCGTACCAATGATCCACCCCCATGGCTCAAAGGCCGTTACATAGGAAAGTTTTGGCTCTATCCGATCTTCATTATCATAATATTGCCATTGATAGGACACATGGCCGGCGCCTTCCTCTTCGGCCACCCTGACAAAGTCATTAAAGATTTCCACTCCGTCGGGATCTGTAACACCGGAGACATCTTCTCCTTCAAGATCGGGGCGAAAGGGGTGCATAACCACCCGTGGATGAAAGTCATTTATCCAGTAATAGTCCGTATTTTCCGGACCGAAGAACATATTGGCAAGGGTGCTTTTTGCCCTCCTTTGAGCGGCTTCTTCAGACAATTCGCCTCGCTCAGAAAGATCATGATAATAGGTTACCACTGAAAGCCCGACATCCACGAGCTCCTTTGTCTGTTCCTGCTTCTCTTCATAGATGGAATTGCGTAGTATGCGTTCCGTTGAAAACAATACGATACTGCTGAACACCAGCAGTATACCCACATTCAAAACCATCAGTTTTTTTCTGATTGTCATACCACCGCTCCTCTGATTCTGTATATAGTTACATTATACGTAATAAAAAAGTATACGCAATGTAATTATTGCAAAGACTCAAAAAAATACACCCGTGGAATACTGCAGTTTTTTTGCCTCACCGGAGGCATATCCCTGTGAGAGGAGATCCCGTACGCTGCTGAAACCTGTCATTCAGGAATATGGCCATTCTTTTGGCAGAAAAGCGTTTGCTTAGAGAGTAATAAACCCTCTCTTTTCTGTTAAAAGATCAGTAAAGGCACAGTCACTGTGTATGATATGATCAAGCACCCAATCGTTCACAAAGGGCAGCATTTTCTTTTGTAAAACACGGGTGTCCCGATGAGCCGTAATCAGCTCTTTCATCCCGTGGATAATATTTTTGTGCCGCCCCCGGTGATCTGACAAATTTTTCCATCCGATCTGCTGCAGAAGATCCTCTTCATGATGAAAATGGACCTGGGTATATTCAAGCATAAGCTGAATATACCGTTTCACCTGTTCAGCGTCGAGCCGTCCATTCTGTTCACTTACTTGCTGTGCAATCTTAAAAAGAATACGATGTTCAGCATCAATGAAAACGTCACCGACACGAAAGGAATCACTCCATGACACAGCCACATTACTCATTGAGGTCTCCTTCGCGGTGCAGTTTAAATTTCCCCACCAGGGCCTTCAACTCTTCTGCCTGAGAGGATAATTCCTCCGCAGCGGAGGCCGTTTCCTCAGAGCTTGCGGCATTCTGCTGTACTATCTCATCAACATCGTTGAGGGAAGCGCCGATCTCTTCCACTCCCGTGGCCTGATCAGATGAGGACGCTGAGACTTCGTCTATGACAGTCAAAAGCTCCTCCACTCCTGTGGTGATCTCCGTAAGCATGGCGGAGGTTTTATGGGCGATCTCACTGCCCTGGGTTACCTTTTCACCGGAGCTTTCTATGAGTTCACGGGTTTCCCGGGCAGCCTTTCCGCTGCGGGACGCAAGGCTTCGCACCTCCTCGGCAACCACGGCAAAGCCCTTGCCATGCTGCCCTGCACGGGCGGCTTCCACGGCGGCATTCAGCGCTAAGAGATTTGTCTGAAAGGCTATGTCCTCAATTATTTTTATAACCGTACTGATCTTTTCACTGGATGTTTCGATATCGGACATTGAAGAAACCATATCATTCATCCATGAGCTGCCCTCCTGGGCATTTTTATTGGTCTTCTGGGCTATCTCGTGGGCCTTTGCACCGTTTTCCGCGTTCTTTTTTGCCTGAGAACCGATTTCCGTAACGGAGGAATTTATCTCTTCAAGATTAGCCGCGGAGCTTGTAGCTCCTTCACTGAGATCCTGAGAAGCATCTGATATCTGGGCGGAGCCGCTGTTTACCTGTTCTGAAGCCTCATTCAACCGATTAGCAAGATCACGAAGATTGTGCACCATCTGATTCCCCACGGGGGCAATCTGATCTTCCGGATCATCCACAGGAAATTCAATGGTCAGATCCCCGGTACCGACCTTATCCAATGCCTGCATAAATCCAAAGAGGTTATCCCGAAGAGTATTCACGCTGCGGGCAATGGAGCCGATCTCATCACGGCTTTTAACTTTGCATGATTCACGAAAATTCCCCACGGCAATTTTCCTGATCACCTCTTCTATATGCCTGATAGGCCCGGTGATGCTGCGGCCGAAGGCGTAAGCAAGGAGTGATCCAATCAGCAGAATAACAAGGCACAGAACAACAAAATAATTCCGCAGAGTGTAAATATCTGCATAAATTTCATCCCGTTGCGATCCCATGGCAAGAGACCAGTCAACCCCCTCTATGGGAGAATAGGCAAAGAGCCGGTGGGATCCCTGAAACCAGTACTCGTCAAACCCGGATTCTCCGGCCATCATATGTTCCATCATCTGTGCCAGGGGCAAAAGAGCTTCATCGGTCTTGCTGTCTTCGATAATATTCAACCCATCCCGGACAAAATCCCTGTTTTCATGGGAAATAACCTCTCCTTTGCCGTTAATAATATAGGCATATCCCTCCTGTCCAAAGCCCATATCGTCGGTGATCCGCGAGAGTTCAAATCCGTCAAGGCGGGCTATCACCACCGCAGACAGCTCATCCTCAAGATTATACACCGGCGCCGCAAGCATAATAACCGGATCCCCCGTTACTCTGCTGATAAGGACATCGGACATATTGACATTGCCCTCAAAGGCTTCCTGCACATAGGAGCGATCCCCCAGCTGTGCCGTGGTTCCGTCGGCATAGCGGGCTGTCCCGTCGGGGGCTACTACGGCCATACCCAGAAACCCCCAGCGCTCGGTCTGACTTTTCAGGGCCTGCTGCTGCCGGTCCCACTCCATACTGCGGATATAATTGCGATCCGATACAGCTTCAATGGTCAGCAGATAGTGATCCATATGAAGACGTATTTGCTCTGCCTGCTCATTTGCAAGAGATGTCAGGGTCTGTGACACCGAGGACTCCAGAGCCCCCGATGCACTCCTGTAGGCAAGAATTCCGAGGGTAACGCAGCTGATAAGAAGCAGTAATGCCGCTCCACCCGTTACCTTTTTTAAAACACTCATATCAGTAATACGCTGTACCACACCTGAGTTTATACTCATAATTTTGCTCCCCACAAAAAAAAGTCTCTCTACCAAGCATAGTATATCACCCCCGTTTTTTCAAGGTATCTATGGGGTTTGTGAAAAACAGGTGTGGGGAAAAAGCGCCGTGCTTACTCTTCCACGGGATTAACATGAACCATGCAGTGCTTTATACGGGGGTATCGCTCTTCCAAAAGCCCATGAACCTCCTCGGAAATGGCATGGGATTTTTTCAGGGACATCTCACCGTCAACGGAAATTTCAATATCCACAAACATTCTGTTTCCGTGCAGACGGGTTTTGAGCAGATCGATTCGTTCCACCCCTGGAACAGATGCTGCAGTATCCCTGATACGTGCCACGGTTGTGCCGTCGGCTGCGGTATCGATAAGTCCCCTGAGGGATGTATAGTAAATTGAGATTGCTACTTTCATGATATAAAAACCGATGCCAACTGCCATGAGCGGATCAAGTACGGCATATCCCCACCGGCCACCGAGAATACCGACAAAACTGGCCACGGAGGAAAGAGAATCCGTACGGTTATGCCAGGCATCAGCGCGCAGGGCACCGCTTTCAATTTTACGGGCTCCCCGCAGGGTATAGTGAAATAATCCCTCTTTGACAATAATTGAAATACACGCTCCCCACAGGGCAATTTTGCCGGGAGCCCGGACATCTTCGGCACTCAGTCCCTCATACCCGCGATACACAATGAACGCGGCGGTGACAAAAAGAACCACGGCAACAATTTTTGTCATGGCCGGTTCGATTTTTTCATGTCCGTAGGGATGGGAGTCATCACTGCGTTTATAGGAAAGTCGAATTCCTGCAAAGGCGACAATGGTGGTTCCCACATCGGAAATAGAATGAATCCCGTCGGC
Organism: Fibrobacterota bacterium; assembly: GCA_051745755.1. Lineage (GTDB taxonomy): Bacteria > Fibrobacterota > Chitinivibrionia > Chitinivibrionales > Chitinivibrionaceae > Chitinivibrio. The sequence continues at coordinate 35,933 of JBNJEI010000024.1, read as the reverse complement.
AAGAAGGGCCGTGCTTCCGCCAATAAGCGCAAAAAATATCTTTAGCGCAGAAAGAAGGCTGTTTGCGGTCAGAGAAACAAGGGTAACCCGATTTACCGTTTTAATTTTGTCTGTGGTATTTTGCTGCTGCATTTTTTTTCCTGCAGATAAAAAAATAAAATATATAAGTGCGTACAATTACATCATTACAGGGATAAAAAACATAAATTATATTATATCATCTATTCGTACTAAATTAATAAAAGGAGCTGCCCGTGGGAATATTCTTTACCTCTGAAAGTGTTTCGCAGGGACATCCCGATAAAGTTGCAGATCAGATATCAGATGCCATTCTTGATGCCATGCTAGCCCAGGACAAAAACGCCCGTGTTGCCTGTGAAACCCTTGTTACCACAGGTTTGGTAGTGGTGGCCGGAGAAATAACAACCACCGCCGTGGTGGATATTCGTGAGGTGGTTCGCACCACCATTCGTGAAATCGGCTATACCGACCCGGCTATCGGCTTTGACTATGATAATTGCGCCGTCATGATTACCCTTGATAAACAGTCTCCGGATATTTCCCAGGGAGTAACAGAGGGTTCAGGCCTGTATTCAGATCAGGGTGCCGGTGATCAGGGAATGATGTTTGGCTATGCCTGCAGGGAAACCCCGGAGCTTATGCCCTTTGCCATTCATATGGCCCATAAGCTTGTGGAAAAAGTTTCGGCCCTGCGCGAAGACGGGGTGCTTTCCTATCTCCGCCCCGATTCAAAATCACAGGTTACGGTGGAATACGACGATGACGGCCTCACGCCCAAGCGGGTTGATGCCGTGGTGATATCCACACAGCATACAGAAGAAGTCTCCCACGAAACCATCTCAGCTGACATGATTGAGAAGGTTGTAAAGGACGTAATCCCCGCCCGCTATCTTGACGAAAACACAAAATATTTTATTAATCCCACGGGGCAGTTTATTATCGGCGGTCCCAAGGGCGACTGCGGCCTCACGGGACGCAAGATAATTGTTGACACCTATGGTGGATACGGTGCCCACGGCGGTGGTGCATTTTCGGGAAAAGATCCTTCAAAGGTGGATCGATCAGCCGCCTATGCCGCTCGGTGGGTTGCCAAAAACATCGTTGCCGCCCAGCTTGCAACCCACTGTGAAGTGCAGGTTGCCTACGCCATCGGTGTGGCAGAGCCCATGTCCCTCAACATCAATACCTACGGGACAGGAACCGTCTCCGACGATGCAATTACAGCGGCGGTACGACAGGTCTTTGATCTGCGTCCGGCGGCCATTATCGATGCCCTTGATCTTAAACGGCCCGTTTTCAGGGAAACCGCACGAAACGGTCATTTTGGCCGCGAATATGATACCTTCACCTGGGAAAAAACAAACCGGGTGGAAGAACTGAAACGGGCGCTCAAATAAAAACCGGGGAGGGTGTTCCTCCCCCATTTTTGTATGAATACAATCGCCATACTATCCGATATCCACAGTAATTATTACGCCCTGCAGGCAGTACTGCTGCATATACAAAAACACCGGGCACAGCACATCTACTGCCTTGGAGATATTGTGGGCTATCACACCATGCCCAATGAGACCATTGAACTGCTTCAAAAGCACGGCGTAACGGCTATTATGGGAAACCACGACCGGGATATTATCCAAAAACGGTATAAGCCCCATAAAACACCTGATATTTTCCGCTGGACCCATGAATCCCTCACAAAAAACACCCTCTCCTGGCTTAAAAATCTCCCCCTGACACGGACCATAGGCTTTGGCAAAGCATCCTTTACCCTCTGTCACGGTTCACCGGAATCAATGGATGCCTACTGCTATGAGGATACGGACTATACCCGGCATATGGCCCGGTCGGTAACAACCGATTTTCTTGCATGCGGCCATACGCATCTGCCCTGGTATAAAACCTACCATGGAACAACTGTGCTTAATCCCGGCAGCGTGGGACGCCCGAAATCGGGCCGGCCGCGTGCCTCCTGGGCTCTTCTTACCGCAGATGGTGATCAGATATCCGTGGATCTTATGGAAACAGACTACGACCATGCCGCCATGGCAGCCCACGTTCGCTCACACGGTTTTGATGACTATGCACGTACCCTGGAGACAGGAAAAGCCTGAGATAGGAGCGTGCTGAAATCAGGAGTTTTCCTGTATATCCTCAGCGGTTTTCATATATATTTATTGCGAAAATTATATTATTGGAGGAATATATGTCTGCCCTCAATTCATATCTGCAAAACACCCCTGCAGAGAAGATTTCCGCCGGAATGGCCGCCTACGTGGCAAACCTTGAAAAGACCGCCGATGTTGCACCGGAAATTGCGGCATCCATCGTGAAAGAACTGGAAGATCAGCGCCATAATCTCAAGCTTATCGCCAGTGAAAATTACTGCTCCCTGTCCACCCAGCTTTCCATGGGAAATCTTCTCACGGATAAATATGCCGAAGGCTATCCCTATTCCCGCTTTTATGAGGGCTGTGACAATGTTGATGCCATTGAAGCGGCTGCCGTGGACAAGGCCTGCTCCCTCTTTGGAGCGGAACACGCCTATGTGCAGGCCCACAGCGGTGCCGATGCAAATATGGTGGCCTTCTGGGGTATCCTCAATGCCCGCGTGGGCACTCCGGCACTGGAAAAACTGGGGGTTAAAAACCCCATGGCTCTTGGTCGTGAAGAATGGGAAACAATTCGTACCGCCCTGGGAAATCAGCGTCTTCTCGGCCTTGATCTTGCCGCAGGAGGGCATCTGACCCATGGATACCGCTTTAATGTTTCGGGGAAAATGTTTGATGCGTACTCCTACGGCGTATCCAAAACAGACGGCCTTCTTGATTATGATGCCATACAGAAACAAGCGGAGGATATCAAACCCCTGATACTGCTTGCGGGATACTCCGCGTATCCCCGGAAAATTAATTTTCGACGCTTTCGGGAAATTGCCGATTCCGTGGGAGCGGTTTTGATGGTTGATATGGCGCATTTTGCCGGTCTTGTGGCAGGGAAGGTGTTTACCGGAGACTATGATCCCGTAGCCCATGCCCATGTGGTAACATCCACCACGCACAAAACACTGCGCGGCCCCCGGGGTGGCCTGGTGCTTTCCACACAGGAATTTGCCCCCCATATGGATAAGGGATGTCCCCTGGTATTGGGCGGACCGCTCTCCCATGTCATGGCCGCCAAGGCCGTTGCCTTCACCGAAGCCCTGCGGCCGTCCTTCCGTGAATACGCAGCAAAAATCGTCGAAAATGCCGATCATTGTGCCAATACGTGCAGTGAAATGGGGATATCCGTGGTATCCGGGGGAACAGACAATCATCTCTTTCTTATCGATTCCCTCACCTCCTTTAACCTCACGGGACGCCAGGCGGCAGCAGCCCTTGTGGAATGCGGTATCACCCTCAACAAAAACGCCATCCCCTTTGACCCGCTCAGTCCCATGATCACCAGCGGTCTGCGGATTGGTACGGCGGCGGTAACCTCCCTTGGGATGGGAACAGAGGAAATGGAGGAAATTGCCGCTATTATCCACTCTGTTCTCAGCAATACAAAAGCCGGGGTGGTGCAGTCGGGTAAAAACGAGGGGAAACCAAGCAAAATCCAATATATTCTCTCTGAAGAGACCAGGAAAGAAGCTCAAAAGCGGGTAAACGCTCTTTTGGAAAGATTTGTTCTCTACCCGGAGCTGGATCTGGATTTTCTCAAAAAGGAATTCAGCAAGGACTAAATCCTGCGTTCATGTTTTTTCCAGTGCAAAACACCCGCCGGAATCCGACGGGTGTTTTTTGTAGTATACGTACGCGGTGAAAAATCAGTAGGAACGGCTTAAGAGCACTCCGCGCAGGTGATCATCTACGATAATTAAATCTTCGTCATCATCGTCGTCATCATCGTCTTCAACCACAATACCCAAGTCAGCCAATTCCTCAAGAACAGCAGCGTCATAGGATATTGTGAAGGGATGATTACCCTCCATGCGATACCGTCCTACGTTTACACAGTAGACAGAACCCCGAATCTCCATAGGCCCTCCCTCGGTTCGCATAATGACAGAAGAATTATTGTTACTACCACTGTGAGTGCTGTTATTAAACACAAACCCCCGAAAAAGATCTGCTCCGCCCATACCGTCAATCTGTCGTTTTCCACCCACATAAATAAAGGTATTGCTGGACAAACTGCTTTCAAAAAGATTATTATTAATTTCCAGATCATCGTCCTCTACAAGCAATATCATTTTTCCGCGAAACCCGTCCCCTCCACTTTCAAAAGGACGGGCCCCATTGCCCAAACGCAAATTGACAATAATCCATTCATCTTTGAAGTATTTATCAGCATTATTATTATAGAGATTTGTGAGATCAGCTCCCGTAAGATTGGAGTTTTCTCCAATTCCCGGCAAGGTACTTCCCGGCTCATAGGTGATAATATATGGATGTTTTCGAACCTCCTCAAGATCTGCTTCCAGTAAGGGAGGATCATTTTCAGGAATATCAAGTAAAGAAATTACATCCAGCGGTCCCGTCACAAGCTGCCCGGGATCGTTCGATGGTTTAAAACCGTCTGATGTCCCTGCAGAATAAAGTTTATCAAGTCCAGTATTCGCCCCGCCCCCTGTAGAATAATTATCTTCCGGAGTAACACCCATAAGTTCCGCATTGTTATAAAAACGCATATCACCGTTCCATGTACCTCCCACAAACTTAAAGGAAGAATTAAAATATGCACCGGGCTCATCGACATAGGGGCCGTTGGAACCAGATACTGCAAATTCTGCATCTCCTCCAAACCCATTATTGAAAAAGGATCTACCCCCTTCAAATAAAACCTCGGCACCTCTGAAATATGCGGGACCGTTGAATGTGGTGTTTTTTAAATAAAGCTCACCACTTCCTCCTTCAGCATTCCGTCTGAAATTGCCATTAAATGTATGACCGCCAACATAAAAGGTACCGGTCTCTCTCATAAACACATCGCCATTAACAATCAATTCTGCATTAACCTCGTCCGCACCGCTACCAAGATAGAGAGCATTTGTAGCAATCACTCCGGTTTCCGTCTCAATATCCAGCCCATCCAATCGATACACCCCCATGGCACTTGCCCGGGCACCGCCACGTCCAATCCCTTCAGAAAAGAGCGTAATGGTTTTATTATCTGCATCAAAGGCCCGCATACGCACACGAAACTGTGTATTGTCGTCTATCTGCTCATAGGTATCACCATCTCCCACAAGCCATTGCCTTGTCTCGGGAATATCTGAAATACTCGATGAATCAATCCAGGTTTGTAAAAGGGAGAGGACATTTTCCTGAGAAGTGGAGTCCTCTGTTTCAAAAAACTTTAATGCCTGGGTAAACCCGCTGTGAACCGCAGAACGGGCACTGACAGAGTTGGCATGATGGATATCACTCATCTGCTGTGAGTGAGTGATATTTAAAAGCATGACCGATACGATGCCCAAAAGGGCAATACCCACAACGGTATAGGCCAGAGACATTCCGTTTTTATTAAAAATTGACTTGTCCATTGCTCGGCACCTCGATTACGGTTTCATATTTTCGATAGATATTTCTGTTTCCCGCAGAGGGGGTGAAAGCTATGCTGGTAGTGTCACCGGAATATTCCAGAAAAACAAAATCCCTGCTGTTCTGCACCTTTCCTTCCCGCTCAGATCGCAACAAAAGGGCTATACGGATATAGGATATATCCTCTTCCATTCCCGCAGGATCACTATACCAGTCCTGGAAATCGGGGGAAAATTCAAACTTGAAGGCCTGCACCCCCTGGGCAAGAGCCACGGTATCTGCATCACCCCAGTCAGCAGCATAGTCCGGAGACCCTGTGCCGGTTATATCAAAAGTCGGATCCAAAGGGGTGAGAATACGAAACAGGGTGTCATCGTTCACTTCATAGACAACCCGTTCCACCCTGTCAGGGGTGTATACATCGTCCATGACACCGCGATACAAGGTCAGGGTATCCAGAAAGCCTGGTGTTCCTGCCGGGTTAAACCGAAACGATTCATCACCCGTGGAATCCTGAAAACTGCCGATCCAGGTCCCGGGAATCTGACGGGTGGTATAGACCATCTCCTGTGGATGGGTAGCAGTATCTACAAGATAATGTTTAAATCCCATGGTGCTCACATCCCGGGCAAGAATAGTAATCAGCTCCGTTCCGTCGTGCTGGATATTCACCACGCGGCGTTCGTGTTCGGCACCGGTAAAAAGCGAGGTCAGAAGCTCCAGGGAAAAGGCAATGACAAAGAGGCTTACCACCATATAGACGATAAGCTCCACGAGGGTTACCCCGGCGTTGTTGTGCAGTGGATCAGTGGTATTCATACTGTTTTTCTCATCTCCTTAGGGGGTGCATTCATCTACTTCAATCCAGAACCAATACTCTCCCGGTGGAGTATCCCACTTGCCCGGATTATTTTTTGCTTCGTACAGATACCCTTCATGCACGAATCTATCACCGTTGGTAGGATCAACTGTTCCGTCGACCCATTCCGAAAAGCCCGCACAGGGATCATCATTCTGTATACTCATGGTAAAGTCACGACTAATATGAAAACCCGCTCCGTTTCGGTCTGTGGATCTAATTGTAATATTCACATCTGTACCCAACTCATCAGTTGTCGGATTCCGAGCAAGGGTAAGCTGATTGGTATAATTATTAATATTAAAAAGATCATCAGGGTTTGCCTCCAGAAAATATCGGTATTCATCATCAATATCGGGATCCTCCGTGGCAATATCAGCCACCACATCACCGGATCGCCATTCGAAGTCAACGCTCGTATTGGACAGGGTTATATCCGTGGGGGTTTCATTAATATCGGTAACCGTTATTTCCACAGTGGCATCGTCATTCAGGTCGGCAAGTTCCCCTCTCACTCCTATTGTATACACCTGATCCCCCGCATCATAATCTATTTCAGAAGGGGTGGCAACAAAGATTTTTCCCGCGTCTTCGTCTGCATCATGAATCCCGAAGGTATTTCCCGTATTCCCCGAGATAATGCTCCAGTCTATCAGATCATTATCCTTGTTTGCACTCATTGTATGAATAATCGTATCCTGAGGGATGATATTCTGCACGCCCCCCGCCCCTTCGTCAACATGCTCAGAAATGGACACAACCCCATCATCAATAATAAGCATATCCGTCTCAGTAAAGGTGATATGAAAAGTTTTTGTTGTTGTTTCCCCAAAACAGTCAGTTAGGGTAATGTGAACCTGATACGGACCTTCTTCAAGGTCCTCGGCCGTGCGCAACTCATTTTGGGAAATACGGAAATCATCGTTATTCTGCACTCCTGCTGCAAGAGAAGGCAGGGCAAAATCCCCCTCCGCACTGTCCGGATCATGGCCGATAAGGGTGGCAACAAACCGGTTTTCTCCGCTGGTGCCCCCTTCCGGTATGGTAATATTAAGCGACGGGGAAACTCCTGTCACTGTATCCCCGTCTGCATTAAATATATCCAGACTGTCCGGGGCTGAATTTGCACCGGAGAGATCAGGGCAGACATCCCCGCGAATATATCCCGTAAGACTCACTTCATCATCCCGCCCTCCCGTGGTTGTCCATGTGGTGGTGACGGTTGCCTTTGCAGGAGAAACAGCATCATCAATCGTCCAGGAGCGGGTATAGGTAATCCCGTCACGTGCGGGAGTATCTGAGCCCACTTTACTCACCACCGTGGAGCCCGTGGTTATGGACAAAAGTTTCTGCCGGGTCAATTCATAGGCATGATTACTCACATTGGTGTCTTCGCTTTGTCCCACCACATGAAGAATGGTGGAGGTTGTTATGGTGATGGCAATTCCGAGAACCACCATGGCAATCATCACTTCCGCCACAGAAAAACCCGTATTTGTTATTCTCGTTTGTTCCATGAGCTTCCATCCCATCGATAAAGGTGAAACCTGTTTTCGCCCTCCGGTTTTACTACGGCAAAACCTTCATCGGGAAGTTCCTGATTCTGTATATACATAAAACCTTCATTTACTGATCCCAGAGCATCGGGAGAAAAAACAATCATGTTTTTCCCAGTCTTCACCTCTGTCCAATCCCCCTGGACATCTTCTCCCGAGGAATATTCCTGCAGCTCAGCAGGAAGGGCAGTGGAAGCCGCATCCGGCATATCTTCAAGAATAATTGCATCCGTGCCGTCAGCAAAGAATTCCGCCGTGGTATTTGTCCAGTGGGGATCGGCATTATAATTGGGCAATGTAGCCGGCAATATAGTATCATAGGAGTGTACTTTAAAATCTCCTGAGATCGCCTCAACAACATAATTGTAATCATCTGCAAATGACCGGGCCCGAACCCGGCGCAACTCTGAATAAAAGGAGATCACATCCCGTTCAAAGCGCCGACGGGCCCCCATGGTGCCAAAACTGAATGTCGCCGACGTGGCCAATATACCGATAATGGCAACCACCACCAATACTTCAACGAGGGTAAATCCCCGTTTATCTCCGCAATACATAGTGCTCCTCTTTGCAAAAAGGCCTCTATACTATAGTATACTACAAAAACAGGATAAAATAAACCAATTTATGCATTACGGTGTTTTTTTTTACAAAATAAAACAGCCCGTGAAAGGGATACTCTGTATCCGGAGTCAGTGTACCGAAAACTTTTTCACGCAGAAAAACAAAGACAGGAAACGGGATACCGCAGGGCAATGCTTACCGCCGGGTTTCGCGCCGGTGAAAAAAGGAGATCAGGGGTTCAACATATCCTGTTTCCGTATCCACCTCAAGCTGGTCTATCTTATATTTTTTAAGGAGATTCCGCAGGTTTTTCCGGTGATTTTGGGCGGCTTCGGCAAATTTTCTCCGGAATTTTTTGCGCGACGTATCCACAAGAGCCCGCTCCCCCGTTTCCGGGTCAATCATATCCACAAGCCCCATGGCGGGAATATCCCGTTCCCGCCGGTCGGAAACGGAAACCGCAATAAGATCGTGACGGTGTGCTGTGGCTTTCAGTGGCTTTATATACCCCTCATCAAAGAAATCGGAGATAAGAAAAATCACTGACTTCCGCTTCTGTATGGTATTGACATAGCGCAGGGCGGCACTGATATCTGTTTTTGAGCCCCGGGGCTCAAAATACAGCAGCTCCCGAATAAGGGTAAGTACATGTTTTCTTCCCTTTCGCGGAGGGATAAATTTTTCCACGCGGTCACTGAAAAGAAGCAGCCCCACCTGATCATTATTGCGAATGGCGGAAAAGCCCAAAAGGGCACCCAATTCTGCAATCATACGGCTTTTAAAATAGTTTACCGTGCCGAATTCCTCACTGGCGGAGACATCAATCACCAGCAGAAGTGTGAGCTCCCGCTCCTCTTCGTTCTTTTTTATGTAGGGATGCCCGGTCCGGGCCGTGACATTCCAGTCGATGGAACGCACATCATCGCCTTCGATATAGGGGCGCACATCGGCAAACTCCATGCCGTTTCCCTTGAAAACCGTTTTGTACTCTCCGCCCATGATGGAATCCACCATGGAACGGGTTTTTATTTCGATACGCCGAACGGAACGCAAAACCTCACGGGGAAGCATTTAGGGCACCTCAACGGAATCAAAGATGGTTCGTACGATATCCTCACTCACCACATTTTCCGCATCAGCCTCGTAGGTAGTGGCAATACGGTGGTTTAAAACATCAAAACCCACGGATTTGATATCCTCGGGAGTAACGTACCCCCGTCCGTTGAGAAAGGCATTCACCCGGGCGCATTTTGCCAGAGCCAGAGTGGCCCGCGGAGACGCACCGTATTCGATAAGCTCGGCAACATCCCTGATATTGGAGGCTGCGGGATCACGAGTGGCCATAACCAGATTGATAATATATTCCTCCACCTTTGCATCCATGTAGATTTGAGGAATCACCTCACGGGCCCGCAGGATATCCTCCGCAGAGGCTGCTTTGTCTGCCCGAGGTTTTTCCACACTGCTCATGCGCTGAAGAATTGTTAATTCCTCCTCCCGCGTGGGATAGTCGATTTTTACCTTGAGCATAAAGCGATCAACCTGTGCCTCAGGCAGCTGATAGGTGCCTTCCTGATCCACAGGGTTTTGCGTTGCCATAACCAAGAACGGCTCCTGAAGCGCATAGGATGTATCACCAATGGTCACCTGACGCTCCTGCATAGCCTCCAGAAGAGCAGACTGTACCTTTGCAGGAGCGCGATTGATTTCGTCGGCAAGTATGAGATTTGAAAAAATCGGACCCTTCTTGGGAACAAATTCCCCGTTTTTCTGATCGTAAATCATGGTTCCGATCAAATCGGCGGGAAGTAGATCAGGTGTAAACTGAAGGCGCTTAAACCCCGTGTCGATAATCCGTGCCAGGGTGGATATTGAAAGGGTTTTTGCCAGCCCGGGCAGCCCTTCCAAAAGAATGTGTCCGTCTGCAATAAGAGCCGTGAGCAGCTTATCCACCATATTTCTCTGCCCCACCACTACCTGGGCCATTTCCTGACGAATGCGGGTTACAAAACTGCTTTCCTCCCGCACAAGTTCATTAATCCGGGAAATATCCTGTTCCATGAACCTGAATCTCCTTTGCATTTAAATTCATTGTTATATGGCAATTACGACGAATTAAAAAAAATATTAAAAAAAATTACGCCCTACTGCGGTACACCGGAGGTAATCATCTGTGTAACCGGCTGAAGAGAAACAACACACCAGAAATCGTCCGTTTTGACGGGTATAACCGCGGCCCGCCCAATACCGCCATTACGGGGAGTATAGATAAAGTAACCGGCACCGCTGCGATGAATATGAGCGGGTGACAGCTTCAGCAGCCTGTCATAGGATACTTTATAGAAAATGCGTACCTCCCCTGCTTTGACGATATCCGGTAGTATATCACCGGGAATACGAAGATCCACGGCACTGCTGTCCGCACCGGCAGGCACAACCCGCTCCACGGGAAAACGCAGGGTATCGGATTGCCCCGCAATGACCCCCGCATCATCACCCAAAACTCCGGGCTTATTGGGGATAAAAAACCGCAGATATATTTCCTCTCCGGCTCCAATTCTACCCAGGGTATCCCCGGCATGAACAAAGGTATTCTGCCTGATATGTGCAGGAACATCAAATACGACCCCCGCACGCCCGGCAGTAAGCACACTGGCGGCAATCTCTGCGGCGTTTTCCGCCTTCCTTTGCATCAGCCGGGTATATTCTTTTTTGGCCTGAAGATACTCGATACGGGAAATATTACCCTGTTTTTGCAGGTTTTGTGCATTCTCATAGCGCAGGTCAGCTATTTCCTGAAGAGCGGCAAGATAGTTCTTTTCCTCACCCCGGGGGGTGTATGAATCCCACACAAACAAAAGGTCCCCGGCATCCACTTCATCCCCCGCACTGATGCGGGGAGAAACCACCCCCGTCCGGCGTGCCGTAATGATCTGCGCCTGGTGGGTGAACAGCTCGGCCCGGGTGGAGAATTCAAGGGTTGTATCCGCCGGTGAAAGAGCGCGTGTTGTGTATTGCGGCTGCTCCTGCCGGGCGGGGGCAGACTCCTGAGTGCAGGAAAAAAACAGCAGAAACAGAAGAAGGATCAGTTGTGCCATAGGTAGTGCTCCATATTACGTTACTTAAATATACAGCGTTTCCTGCCGATATGGTGCAGAAGAATCATAATTTTACGTAAAATCAAACTCAATCGCACCGGCATCGTTTAATATCAGGCGGCAGGAAAAAAACTTTCCGCTCTCTGCGGCAGTAAACCCTTTCAGTTCATCCGTATGGCGGCGGCTGAGTAGGTCCCGGATTTCATTATCAGCAAGACGGCGCTGAGCCACAGACCGAAAGAGAATAAAATCGCAGGAATCGCAGAAAAGGTGTTTCTCCGATTCATACATACTCCCACTACAGCGCGGACATTTTGCACCGGGAAAGCGCCGTGCTTCAAAACGAATACGGTATGCCTCAGTAAAAACAAGACGCCCCGTGCAGGTTGTATTTTTTCGCGTTTTCCATGAAGATATCCAGGACGTTTTTCCCCGGGTGAGGAGTCGGGAAATATCCGCGGGGGGAATACGGTACTGACGATACACATAGGGGACACAGAGGCCGCATTGGGCACAGAGCCATCCCCGTGAATCCCTGTGCAGTTGTTTTTTGCAGCGGGGACAGCAATATTCCATCAGAGGCGGTCTGCGGTATCCTTCAGAAGCTTTTCCGTAGCCTCCCAGCCGAGGCAGGGATCCGTAATGGACTGGCCAAAGACTGTACCCTCCGGTGACTGTTTCCCTCCCGTCAGAAAACTTTCCACCATCACCCCCTTTACGGTGCGGCGCAGGTCGTCTGAATAATCGCGATTATTCAGGATTTCATTGATGATCCGCGGCTGTTCAGCGTATTTTTTACCGGAGTTGGAATGATTGGAATCCACAATAATCGCCGGGTTTTTGACGGTACGTTCACCGTAGGCGGAAATAAGATTGGAAAGATCTTCGTAGTGATAATTGGGAACATGATCACCGTTTTTGCGTTGAAAACCCCGCAGAATAGTATGAGCCAGATCATTGCCCCCGGTTTCCACCTCATACCCGGCATAGGCAAAAATATGCGGTGCCTGGGCTGCCTCAACGGAGTTGAGCATGACCTCCGTATTCCCGCCGGTGGTATTTTTCATACCCACGGGAATATCCACACCGCTTGCGGTGAGACGATGCTCCTGATTTTCCACAGAACGTGCTCCCACAGCGACATAACTCAGCAGATCATCAACATATTTATGGTTTTCCGGATAGAGCATTTCGTCCGCCACGGGAAGGTGTGTTTCACTGATAATGCGGGAATGCAGACGCCGGATAGCTTCAATGCCGTCCACCATGCTTGGTTTTTTTGTGAGGTCCGGCTGGTGTAGCAGGCCCTTGTATCCCACGCCGAGAGTCCGCGGCTTATTGGTATACACCCGGGGAACAAGAATGATTTTTTCACGCACCTGTTCCTGAATTTTTGCCAGACGCTGTGCATATTCCATTACCGCTGCAGGATCATGGGCTGAACAGGGACCGATAATAAAAAGAAACCGGGAATCCTCCCCCATAAATATACGCCGGAGAATTTCATCATTTTGTGTTTTGATTTTTTCCACCGCCGGAGAAAGAGGTATATCCTGCTTTATTTCCTCGGGGGATTTCAAAGGCTGAACAGTGGTAAATGCCATAACTTATAACTCCAGATTATTTTGTATTGTTTCGCACAGAGCTCGGGATACTTCCGGAAAAAGTGGCGTTTCATCCTTCACACCGGTCCATACTGAAAGCTCATATGTCTGCCGGTATTTCCGCAGTTTTTCAGGATCCATGCCGGTTTTCTTCCACCGGGTAAAAATATGTTTCGGTACAAGGGATGTCGTTCTTTTTGCTATTTTGAGATCCGGTGCAAATAATTCCCGATACAGAAAAAGCAGAGCAGCCTCACTGCGCCACAACTCCTTCAGATCGGCAAAACGTGCAGCAACCCCCTGCCTCAGTGCGGGCAGATTCTGCCAGGAGATACAGGTCCAGTTCACATTCTCAGGCAGTACCGTTGCATATTTTCTGCGCACCTCCGCGGCCAGATCCTGATACAATATCCCCTGATCAAGAAACACAAGGGACGTCGCATTCCAGGAGGCACTCCCCGTAATAATATCAACCATCATGCGCAGGGCGGTTTTCTTCTGCAGAGGGATACTGCCGGGAAGATTTTTAAAGGGAAGTGTATAGGTATAATTCTGCATGGGGGCCTGCAGTGCGTTGCAGGCATCGCAGACAGAATCAGCCAGGGCAGCGCAGATTTGGGATGGACCATCAAAGGGAAGGGCATCATCAATATACTCAAGCCCACCCAGGGGGACAATAAGTGTCTGCGGTGATGCCGCAATCACCTGCATATCGTTTTTTTTCATGGATGAAACGGTTCGGTTGTTCACTCGTAAGGACCTTTCGTATGAGCAGTGGTACGCAGCAAATGAGCCACCTTGTCCAGAAGCTCTTTATTGTTGAAGGGCTTAATGATAAAATCATCCCCGCCGGAATCATAGGCCAGTTCCACTTCGTTATCCTGAGTGGCCGCAGAAAAAAATGCCACGGGGATGGCCTGTGTTTCCTTCTGGGATTTTAGAATCCTGCAGATACGGTCGCCGCTGAGACCAGGCAGATAAATATTAAGGAGAATAAGGTCGGGAGTCTGTTCAAAGGCAAGACGCAACCCCAATTCCCCCGTGGCAGAGGTAAGAAGGGTATACCGCTCTTCAAAAAGAGCACGGCACACCTCAATGGTCTCTGCATCATCATCAATAATAACAATTGTTTTTTCTTCGCTTGAGTCCTCATCAGGGGCCGGATCAAGGGAATATTTTGCTCCGGAGGGTTGGTTCATAATGGACTGAAGCTCAAACATCCGCGTCTCATCATCATCCCATTCCAGTTCGGTCTGTATGGGCAGCTGTATATGAAACTGACTCCCACGGTATCCCATTGTATTTTTTCTGGTGCCGTCTTCAACCCAGATTTCACCGCCGTGGCGCTTGACAATACCGCGCACTATGGAGAGCCCCAGGCCGGTTCCGCCTCCCATTTCCTTCACATAATTCCCCGTATAATCCGGGGCATTGGAAACCTCATAAAAGGGGGTAAAAATTTTTTCCCGTTCATGGACATCAATGCCCACTCCCTGATCTTCCACGACTATATGGAAGGCTCCGTCACGAATTTCAATAAGGCAGGCTATGGTGGTATTGTCAAAGGAATATTTTACAGCATTGCTGATAAGATTGGTAAAAACCTGGCGCAGGCGCATTCTGTCGCCGTAATACAGAGGAATTTTTTCCGGCACCTCTACGGATACCTCCATATGACGCCGTGAAATAAAATGATTCACCTCCTGAAGAGATTCGGACAGCACCTCCTCAATGCTCAATTCCTCAGGTTTGAGACGCAGACGGTTTTGCTCTATGCGGGAAACATCAAGCATATCATTGATAACCGTATGGAGTTTGTCTGCCGCCCCCTGTATGCGCTCAAGCATTTTCTGCACCTTGGGGGAATACTCGTCCTGCATATTGTCCAGAAGAAGTTCGGAATATCCCTTAATGGATGTCAGCGGGGTTTTAAGCTCATGTGAAGCAATACCGAGAAACTTGGTTTTTAATTCACTCATACGCTTGAAATTAGTACTTTCCTTCATGAGCTTGGTGTTTTCCCGGGCCAGGTCACGATTTCTCCGTTCCAGCTCCCTGGTGGTGGCTATTTCCTTACTGATATCAACAATATAGAAAACAATCCAGTCTTCGTCTTTGGCGGGATTCCTCATGAGTGTACAGGTTAAGGATACCCGGGCAAAGGCTCCGTTCTTGGAAACCAGGCGGATATCGTCACGTACAATGCGATTTCCCCGGCACACTGATTCAACAATACTGTCCCAGTTATCCTTAAAATATCTGTCATAGACGATATCCGTAACGGGTTGCTTCAGAAGCTGTTTTTTGGTAAAGGAAAGAATACGGGTAACCCGGTCATTAACATATTCAACACACCCGTCCCGATCCGCAACAATAATACCTTCCTGGACAGCCTGCATTTCATCCTGAGCATATTCCATAAAAACCTTACAGGGAATCGATTTTTGAAATTATCTTCTGCAGTGCTTCAATCAACGGCACCGACATGGCATTAAGGGAGTCATACCTCTTTTCATTGAGCGCAGAAACTATTTCCGAAAGAGTCAGGTCGTTTATATCGCAGCTGCTTTCCACCACTGATACAACCCAGCTCCATTCGGTGAATTTATGCACACCCCGCAAATAAAGGATACTGCGGAATGCAATAAGAAGCTTCTGCATGGCAAGAACAACAGCCATATAATTTTCTCCCCGGCGAAACAGATCCTGTCGCAGGGTATTGGCCACCTCCGTAACATGGGCTTTTACATCAGCCTTCAGCGCCTCTGTGGAAATGTGGCGATCGGCAAGGACATCGGCTCCCCATAACAGGTTTGAGCTTTCCTGGGCATAGAGCAGCGTCATGGGAGACCTGAGGAGAAGATGTGATACCTCATCACGGGTAAAAAACAGGGGATAGAGGATGCGCTGTTTCCCCAAAAGATGAGCTTTTTGAGCCATACGCCGGGATGCCGCTTCATCCCAGGTATCCACCACAATAAGCACGGCGGGCTTGTTCCCGAAGAGCTTATTTAAAACCGCATCATTTCCAAACAGAGTTACGGAGAAAAGACTATCGGGAAAACGTTCAACAAGCTCACGGGTAAAGGAGTCGGCATTGCCGAGAACATCGCTGCTGTCATACCGTTTTCTGAACGAACGGAGCCCGCGAATAAACTGCCGCTCCCGACGACATGTTTCCGGCTGTGAATTGAAAAATGTATAGCTCAATTCGTTGAAATTATTTCTGCAGGAGCGCAGGGCTGCATATAAAAACCAGACCAGTAGTCCAAGGGCGAGTATGAGCGCAGATAACAGCAGGGTATTGCGAAAATCCACAAAACCCCGGGAATCAATTGGATTCAGAAATACCGTCAGGGGAATATTCTCCTGGCGGGCCAGAATATCGGCAATATTAATAAAGAAATGATAGAGCCCGTGAGACACATTGTCATGCATGGTCGTTTCTATATAGGACATACTTTTCAGTATTTCAAGCTGCCCCTCTTCCAGGGTTTGGCGAAACGCCGGGGAACTTTCATACAGCAGGGTTCCGTCTCCCGCTAGGACCACGGCAATCCATTTCTCTGAAGATGTCTCCTCAATATGAGCAATACATTCCGCCAAATACTCTTTGGCAGACTGCTCGCCTCCGGCGGTATCTGCAACACGAATATAAAAGCTGTAGCCGCGGTTGTCATAAATATTGCGGATATCATGTCTGATCTGATCAGCCACCGACCTGTCGACCACTGCGGCAGGATCTTCAAAGAAATAATACTCCGTACGCTGCTTCTGAATATTCCACAGTGACACAACAATTACGCCGATAAGCGTAAGAATTATTGCCACAGGTCTGAACAGCCCTTTATTCATTTTCCTGCTCCTCATACTCCTGTATTTTCTTTACCATACGGGCAGCTTCATCAAAATCCTCCCTGCCCAGGGCAGCAATCTTCCGGACAATCAGCTCCAGAATAGTGTTGTCCCGCCCGGTAAGAGCGGTGCTGTCCGTGAGGGCAAAAATACGATCCAGATCATCGGGGTACTCATACCATCGAAGAAAGAGGCGGATATCCTCCATAACATCGCGCCGTAATTCGCTGTTTCCATAGGAATGAATCAGCTCGGGAATAAGTTTTTTTAATAAGACACCCGTCACATCATGAACTTCAGCATCGGAAATGGAGACTGTTTTGTAAGTTCCGCCGCTTTCAAGCTGGGAGATCATACTGTCGATCTCACTGCGCACGGAAAGAATCTGACTCTCCCGGTATTTTGCCTGATACATTATGGTCAGGGCATTTACGGCAAGGTTTGCATTTGCGCTGTTTTCAAAGGACCCGATATAGTACACATCCCCGGTTTCCCGCAGTATCTCATCCTCCGAAGAAAAAACCGCCATTTTTGCCGGAGTGGGAATAAAATCCTCCATGGATTCAAGTTCCTTAAGCTTATCCTTAAACTTATCAGGATCAAGGGCTCCTTCAATGCCGCCGAGGCCCTCCACAAATTTCTTCACTCCGTCCTCATCATCAAAACTGCTGCCGAACTCCTGTTTAAGAAAATCTTTGAGACTGTTCTGATCGCGGTAATTCCCCTGGGCAGCAAGCAGACCATTGGGAGCCATGTCTCCAAGGCGGCCGGCGGGACCCTTTGCATGTTCTTGAGAATCATTGATTCGTGCATATACCGTCAGCAGACCGGATAATTTATCCGGATTTCCCTTTTTGTGTTCCGTATCAAAAAAATTATTCATCTTTCTCCTTGATTTCCTGTCGCTTTGAAAATAAAATAACCCGGGTAACAGCAAAGAGCGCCAGCCCCATGCTGATATTACCGTAAAACCGCCACGAGGCGTTTGCAATAGTAAAAAGAGGAAGGAGCACGGGCATTACCGTAAAGGATAACAGCAGATATTTCATACGCATCTTAGTCTCAATACTCTGCCCCAGAATATTTATAAAGACAAAAAGAAATATGGCATTAAAGAAGGTTATGCTCAAAACAAACATCACGTTTGAAAAGAACAGAAAGAAAAACAGAGGCAGTGCTGTTAAAACTTTCTGAAAGAAAATCCCGCGAATGTTCTCTTCAGTAAAATCGATGCGCCCCCGGGGGTAGAGCTCACTCCACAGAACAAGCTCCGCTTCTCCATACCCCGGATAGAAGCCTTTTTTTGTAAGCTGAATACTTTCTGCACCGGAATCCACCGTTTCCTTTCCCACCACAAGAGGCGGTTTCAGTGAGACCTCTTCCATGGAATCTTCCGTATAGGGGAAGATATGCCGTTTGTCCATAAGCATGGAAAGAAACATCAGGCTCTCACGTTGATTCAGGGAGTACACCGAGTCCTCAGGAGTATGAAGAATACCGTCCTGAATATATGTTTCCGGGAAGGTACGGCTCAGAAATGCCGGAATATCCCGATACAATCGGGGATAGGCGATAAGTGAAGACAGGAGGGTGCATAAGAGAAGGCACATAAAAAAAAATGCCGCAATCCTCCCCGCGGTATGCTTTCGGGCTGTGGAGCGCCAAAAAGACGAGGACGTAACAAGTAAATGAAACAATCTGAAAAACTTCACAAAATATTCCTTCCAAAACAATGACGTGGTTTCAGCACACCCCTATTCCTCATCCACAATCCGTTGCGCAGCTTCACTGTCCGGATAGCGATCTGTGAGCTGTTCCCTAATAAAATCACTGCGCTGACCACGGTCCTGTTCTTCATAGAGCTGGGCTAACTGGTACAGAGCGGAGGGAGCAAATGATGATTCATCATGCTCCTCAAAGATTTTCAGAAAGAGCTCTTCCGCCTCATCGTACCGTTCCAGCTCATACTGAGCTTTGCCTGATTTAAACAGAGCTTCTTTATATTCTTCGCTTTCAGGATATTCGTTTCGATAGAGGACAAAGTCGTCCAGGGCATTTTCAAAGTCTCCGTTTTCAAAGCTTTTCTCCGCCTGCTCAAAGAGAGCGCGGCGCCGGTTTTCCTCCAGTACCCGCTGCAGTGAATCCTGTCGAGCCTTTTCCTCCCAATGTTCTGTGAGAACCCCTGTCTTCTGAGCAATGGCCGACATTTTGATATTGCTCTCATGAATATTATTTGACATGCGGTCAAGTTCGTTTTCCAGGCGGCGCAACATATCGTTTACCACCACATCCCGCCGACGGTTTACCCGCTCAAGGCTGTCCATTCGGGCCGTATATACTGCAAGGATTGAATCACGCTCCTGTGCAGCAATACGCTCCATCTCTTCCGTGCGCAAAACCGTAATCTGCGCACAGCTAACCAAAAAAAGAGAACATATGCCTGCTGTCAGTACTGCCATAAGAGAATTTCGCATAGGTTACCTTCTTAAAACCTTAAATTCAACCCGCCGATTCTGCCCGTGACAGTCACTGTCATTACACCCTGCCACATCCGGAGCTTCCTTTCCAAAGGAGGTTATCTCAATACGCCCTGAAGACACTCCGTAGGATGTCAGAATGTCATACACCGCTTCGGCCCGATTTTCCCCCAGGGCCATATTGTATTCAGAGCTTCCCCGTTCATCACAATGTCCGTCAAGACGTATGCGGATATCATCGTGATCCTGAAGAAACTCGGCTGCGTCTATGGCCTTTTCACGACCGGCCTCACTCAGATCGTAACTGTCATAATCAAAATAAATTGTTCCCAGATGTTCCCGGGCAAGGGAGTCCTTATCAATGGGCTCCAGAGCAGTGGTGTCAACATCATCCCAATCGACGGTATCAATGGGCTCTTCCTCCACGGTGGTTTCTTCCTCTTCAACAGGATCCATTACAATATCCTCTGTGGTGTCGGTATCTCTTCCGCATCCCACAAGCATAAAGAACACAATACAAAAAACAGCAACACCTTTTCCATGAACCATAACAACGCTCCTTTTAATTATCACGGGCCCATGCCGGCATAACCGCTGAACCGCTGTGAGTAATCTGAAATAATTCCGAATCCTTTAAACGAATAATATAAATATCAGAGGCGCCCTTTCGACGACTTTGAAATGCAATATACTCACCATCAGGAGACCAGGAGGGAGATTGGTGATTTCCGGGTATTCCTGCGGTAATGTTTTTTTCTTCCGATCCGTCAGTTTCAATGGTAAAAATATCATACCGACCGTCACGGCGGGAGGTATAGGCCAGTTTTTCTCCCGTGGGGCTCCAGACCGGAGAATCAAAATATGTTCCGCCGTAGGTGATGCGGCGCACATCTTCTCCATCGCGGTTCATACGGTATATCTGCGGTGATCCGCTGCGGTCTGAAATAAAGGCGACAACATAGCCGTTGGGAGACCAGGCAGGTGAAATGTCCACCGAATTTGACGTGGTGAGCCGTTGTAAGTCCTCGCCCTCAGCGGTAAGCGTGTAAATATCCATATTTCCCCGGTGAGAGGATGCAAATACCACGCGCCCGGAAATATCTGAATAGTGAGGAGATGACTCCACACGGCGGGAAGCAAAAAAGGGAGTACGTATTCCCTCATCCAGATACCCCTTGTAGAGGTCGGCTTTTCCCCGAGCAAAACTGACCCAGTACAATTCCCGGTCTTTCCCCGGAGCAGGCATTATATTTAAGTCCCCCCGGGTAATAGTCCGGGCATTATGCCCGTCAAAATCCATGCGGTACACATTTCGTCCACGGCTGTCGTTTTGCGTAAAATAGATAGCGGAAGTAAAAACGCCTTCTTCGGCAAAAATCCGTTCATGCACTTCATTGGCAAAGGTATGCATAACACTGCGCCCGCTGCCAGTGGTATACCGATATCGCTTCTGCATCACCCGTTCCTGCCGAATGGCATCCATAAGACGCAGGGTCAGATCCACAGTATCTCCCTGAACCGTATAGGAACCTGCAACAAAAAGCGGAATGGAGTTATCCGCAAAATAGGCGGAATCAAATTCCGCTGCCTCATGATACTCAAAGCGGGATGAAAAATCAAAGTTCTTCCGCAGAACCTCCCAGGGCTCATCCTCTGCGATCTCAGTCTCACCGGTATTTTCAAAGGGAAGCACGGCAATGGAAATCATATCCTGGTCCAGCATGCGGGATACGATATTGGCCTGTGACCCCGCAGCACTCCCCCATAAAAAAAACAGAAAAATAAGGTCGTGTATCATTTTGCATCTCATGAAACATTTCTCCAAACAATTATTCATACGTTTTACCTGCCTGTCATCGTAAAAATAGTACTGAGCAGTTTAAAAACCACCCGCCATCTCACACATCGGGAATCAGGGTATAGTTAATACGCAGCTTTTGCTCCCGGTACCCCGGAGGAAGAGGGTTAAAGCGGCCCACATTTTCCACAGCCCGCCGTGCCTGGCGATCCAGAACTGAATTTCCGGAGCTCTCAACAATACGTACACTGGAATACTTACCATCACGATCTATGGTAAACTGCAAAACCACCTGCAAAGACCCGTCACGAACCGTGGGCCGCCAATTCCTCTGAACCATATTCTCGACACTGTTTAAATACCAGTCATATTGAAAATTCTCCACCGTGGAGATCTCAGATACCGATGCAGCAGACTGTGCTTCCTTCTCAGCAAAAAGGGATTCCAGATCACTCAAATCCTCCTCTTTTTCCGGCTCCGGCTCCGCAGTTTCCTCTGCAGGAGGCTCTTCCCGCACAACGGTTTCCTCCTGCGGCTTTGGCGGTGTTTCCGGTACAGGCTCCGGCTCCACAGAAGAAACCTCTTCTTCCACAGGTTCAGGCTCCGGTTCCTCCCGAGGTACGTCCTCCTGAACCGGTTCAGGTTCAATGGACTCGGGTTCCGGCTCCGGCAGAGGCTGTACTTCCAGAAGATTAAATGTTTTGGGACGTTCAAAGGACTTTTCCTTCTGCAACAGTTGCAGAAGCAGCGGCAGAATACCGATAATAAACAGATGAAATATAACCGATATGAGAACAAAGGAGATAACCACACCTTTGCCCTGCGGGTCTGCTTTGGTTATAAGGGTGCGCCTCAAAAGTCCTCAATCCTCATCAAGGGGGGCCGTCAGAAACCCCAGGTTCACAACACCGGCATTCTGCACCATGGATATAACCCGAATAACGAATCCGTAGGCAACCTCCTTATCGGCACTGATATAGACGGGGGTGGTGATATCATTCCCGAAAACCTGTTCAAACTCCCCCTCAAATCTGTGCAGGGAAACCAGACGGTCATTGATAAAAATCTCATTTTCCCCGTTGACAACAACATTTATAACCTTCTCGGAGGTTTCCACCGCATCCGACTCTGTACTGGGCAAATCCACCTGAACCCCCTGGGTCATCATGGGGGCCGTAATCATAAAAATAATCAAAAGCGCAAAGACAACATCAACCAGATTGGTTATGTTTAAGTCGCTTATGGATTTGTTCCGCCGGTTTTTACGCCTTCTTTTCATGAGACGTATCCTTACTTCCCTTTGTATACAGGAGATTGAAAAGCTCTCTTTTCAGGCTCAAAAGCAAATGGTCACTGAACTCGTCAAGCTCATCTTCTATACGCTCCACCTTATGATTGAATATATTGAAAAAAATCACGGAGGGAATAGCCACGGCAAGACCGACAATGGTTGTTATAAGTGCGGCGGAAATACCCGGAGCAACGACCTGCAGACTGGCGGAAGCCTGTTCGCCGATCTCATAAAAGGAAAGCATGATCCCCCAGACAGTTCCAAAGAGCCCGAGAAAGGGAGCTACACTGCTGATTACCGCAAGAAGATAGAGTCCCCAGTCCTGCTTTCGGGCAAGACGCCCCACCTCGGCATCAAACCGCTCACGTGCCATATAAAATTGATTCTGCAGATAAAAAGACCAGTCACTCACGCCGCGGTGAAGCTTTGCATCCCTGATAATACGGCGAAATTCCTCCAGGGCGGTAGTGCCGATTTCTCCGGCGGGGGATTCCAGTTGCTTTCTGTCCGCATTTTCAATGTTGCGGATGCCGGGGTGTTGGTTGAAATAATCTATAAATTTCTTGTTGTATCGGCGTACGGCTGCAAGCATGAAGAACCGATTGATAATGATGCCCCAGGAGAAAATTGAAAAGAGGGCCAGAATAACCAAAACCGCCTTTGCCATATGACCGGAATCGGTGATAAGGTACAATATCGGAATGTCCATACATAATCCCTTCGTATAAATATTTTCCTCTTAAAGATATATAAGGTACTTTAAAATTTAAATACTTTGTGGAATGTTTTTACAAAACAAATCTGCGGCTTTTTCCAGGCAAAACATATTTTCAGACAAACAAATCACCAAAGGAGACAAAAAGTATGGATACATCCCAATACGCAAGCCCTCTTATTGAGCGATATGCCTCACGGGAAATGTCACACATTTTTTCCCACGACTTTAAGTTCACCACATGGCGAAAAATATGGATAATTCTTGCCGAAGCTCAGCAACAGCTGGGACTGCCTGTACGCGATGAACAGATTGATGAGATGAAACGCCATATTCACCCCATTGATTATGAGCGGGCGGCTCAATGGGAGAAAAAAACGCGTCACGATGTGATGTCCCATGTGCATACCTTCGGCGAAGCATGCCCTCTGGCAAAGCCAATTATACACCTGGGGGCAACCAGCGCATTTGTGGGTGACAATACCGATCTGGTGCAGATAAAAGATGCCACGCAACTGATTATTCAGCGCCTTACCGTTCTTATTGAAGCACTCCGGGACTTTGCTCTCACCCACAAAGACCTCCCCACCCTCGGTTTTACCCATTACCAGCCCGCCCAATGCACAACGGTGGGAAAAAGAGCCACTCTCTGGATTCTGGACCTGTGTCTGGACCTTAAGGAATTGATGCGATTTCACCAGGAGCTTCCCTTTCGCGGAGTAAAGGGCACCACGGGAACACAGGCAAGCTTTCTCAACCTTTTTGAGGGAGACCACAAAAAGGTAAAACAACTGGACGATATGGTAACCCAAAAAATGGGGTTTGCAGAAAATCTCCCCGTAAGCGGCCAGACCTATACCCGTAAAATTGACGCCCGGATCAGTGCCATTCTTTCCGGCCTTGCCCAGTCAACCCACAAAATTGCAAATGATATTCGCCTTCTTGCCAACAGAAAGGAAATTGAAGAACCCTTCGCAAAAAATCAGATCGGTTCTTCCGCGATGGCCTACAAGCGTAACCCCATGCGCAGTGAACGAATGACTGCCCTGTCACGATTTATTATGTCCCTTGCAAGCTCCCCTGCCATGACCGCGGCGGAACAGTGGTTTGAGCGCACCCTTGATGACTCCGCAAACAAGCGGCTCAGCATTGCCGAAGCATTTCTTGCAGCGGATGCAGTTCTGGGAATCGGCCTGAATATCAGCAAAGGCCTAATGGTATATCCCCGGGTTATTGAAAAAAACCTTATGGCTGAACTCCCCTTCATGGCAACAGAAAACATTATTATGGAGGCCGTAAAAAAAGGCGGCGATCGTCAGGAGCTGCATGAAGCCATACGAACCCACTCAATGGAGGCGGCAAAAACCGTCAAGCTTGAGGGAAAGGAAAATGACCTTCTAAACCGAATCCTTGCAGACCCGCTTTTTAAGATGACCCAGGAAGATATGGATGCCGTACTGAATCTGAAAGACTTTATCGGCCGGGCACCGGAACAAACCGGGGAGTTTATTGACGAATATGTTTCACCCCTTCTTGAAAAAGCGCAAAAATACGGTTCCGTGGAGGAAATTGAGCTTACGGTATAAAAAAAGGTTGCATTTTCCTACCGGCATTGTATTATAGCCTCATGATAGACAATGACTTAAGAATATAATGAGGTATCTGTGCTGAAAACTGCTGCCCCTTTTGTTTTTTTTCAGGCCCTCCCTTTTTCCGGGGTGGCGCTGCTCAAACAAATCCTCAGGGATATTTTTTGTGCCGCAGGGATTGCAGCCCCTCTTTATTTCCGACCACGGGGGATTTGTGGGTTGAAAAACCATACAGCAGTACGGGTATGTTTCAGTACATCCGCGCTATTCCATACCACATCAAAGAACAAGGTCCCGGAGCCCTGTTTTCTCTCCACCAGACATGCAAGGAGCATATAACCAGTGGATGTCTACAGCAATATATTGCTTTTGAGCAGCGGCTTCACTCTCGCAGTGTCCCTTTTCTTCCTGCTCCTTGAGAAGAAGGAATCGGAGAATAAACTCTACCGGTATTTTGTCTGTGCCGCCATGCCCATAGCGCTGTATACCATTTTACTCCACCATCTCTACGCCTATGGTCCCAAAAATCAATACTATCATATTATCCGCTCCGTCCAGCTTGTATGCCTCACGATTAATTTTATATTCTTTCCCCTGCTTATAGCACGGGTCAGCAGGATTGAACTTCCCCATCATTTCAGAATTGCCGTGGTTCTTATGGTGCTTTTCACGGGCATACGCATGATGTTCCCCGTGGAAGCCCAATTTCATCCCCGGCTCCTTCCCTGGGATGAAGTGATCTATCTTTTTAAGGAGCCCCTCACCCCTATTAAGCTTGCCCAGAATCTCCTTGCCATTGTAACGGTTATTTATATTACCGCAGTGCTTGTTCGGGGGTATTTAAGAAAAGAAAACACCAGCATACTTTTTATCTTCTATCCCCTCACATTTTTCGCAATCCTCGTTGTCGATATTATACTCAGCATTACAAACAGCAACGTACCCCAGACAAGCCCACTGCTTCTTGCAGCAGTTTTCGGCGGCATTGCCGTCACCATCGGAAACTCCATGATTGACGGGTTGCAGAAAAAGGAAGAGCTGTTCCGCAAAAATCAGGAGCTGAATAAATTAACAGACAATGATGAAATCGCCGTGTACACAAAAAATACTCAGGGCGAATACGTTATCCCCGGCAGATACATCTGCACCCTGCTCACTGCAGAAAAATCACAGATTGTGGGAAAAAGATGTGAGGATTTCTTCCGCAACGGTGAAGGAACAGATATTGCAGAAAATGATGCGGCGGTCATGAGCAGCAAAACAGCGGCACAATTTGAAGAAACCATTATTCTCAAGGGCCGGAAACTGACCTACGTCTCTTATAAATCACCCATTATAAATGAATCGGGAACTGTTACGGGTATTATCGGCATATCCATCGACCGCACACAGAGAAGAATAATGGAGCAGAAAATATCCCAGGTTCAGAAATTTACCTCCCTGGGGGAACTGGCCGGGGAAATTGCCCATAATTTTAATAATACCCTGACCCGTATTATGGGAATGGCGGAGGTAATGAAAGAAACCGCAGCCTACGATGAGGAATGCGTTCAAAGCATCATTACAACATCCCGTGATTCTGCACAGTATATCAGACAGATTCTGGAATTTTCCAAACAAAGCACCACGGCAAATGCCTGTGTGGATATAAAAGCCCTGACGGAAAAAGTACTCTCCCTCTACGAAAAAACCGCCGGGGCGCAGATTTCCATGGTGCGGCACATAGATTCCGGTCCATTCTGTGTCTTGGGGCATGAAACAAATCTTCAAAGTGCCCTCAGCAATATCTTTGTTAATTCCCTGGACGCAATCACAGAAAAGGGGCGCATTGAAATCGCCCTGCAGAAAACATATATCGATCAGAATCAGTCCATAAATTATGCCGTCAAAAAGGGCAATTATATCCGAATTACCATTGAAGACACAGGAAGCGGAATACCACGGAATATTCAGGAAAAAATATTCACTCCCTTCTTTACCACCAAGGGCAGGGATAAAGGTACCGGACTGGGCCTTGCCTCTGTTTTCAAGACTGTAAAAACCCATCATGGGGGAATTCTTCTCTCTTCCGAGGAAGGCTGCGGCACAACCTTTGAGATACTCCTGCCGGAGTACCAGCCGCAGAAAAACTCCTGAAAACGGCCCCGTACGTGGAATTCACATAATTGTTACCACGCTTTTTTTTAATTATGTATTTTAGGGAAATACAGAATAACACCAAAAAAGCGACAGAACAAATGATTGAAAAATTAGATCAGGTGTATACGGATTGTACCGGGGAATTACAGGAAGCTGAAACCCGTCAGGATATTCAGAATATCAAATCCCGCTACCTGGGCAAAAAAGGCGAAATCAATGCCATTTTACAGGGTATGAAGGACGCTGCCCCGGAAGAAAAAAAGAGCATCGGCAAGAAAACAAACGTGATAAAACAGCGTCTTCAGGAAGAAATACAGGCTGCTCTTTCGGAAATGGAACGAAAGGAAGTTGAAGAGAAACTTGAGAAAAACCGCCAGGATATCAGCCTCACCGATGCAGTCATGGAGGGAAAAACTCCCCCCGCCGCATATCATCCGGTTACCCTTATTCAAAAGGAAATTGAAGACATATTTGTTTCCATGGGGTTTGAAATACTGGACGGTCCCCATATTGAAGACGACTATCACAATTTTGAAGCCTTAAATATTCCCGAAAGCCACCCCGCGCGGGATATGCAGGATACCTTCTGGTTTCCCGATATGAAACATCTTCTCAGAACCCATACCTCACCGATTCAGGTGCGGGGAATGGAGCGCAACACACCGCCATTCAAATTTGTCGGGCCGGGAAAGGTGTTTCGCTGTGAGGACACAGACGCTTCCCATGAAATGGTGTTTCATCAGCTTGAGGGGATGATGGTGGGCACAGATATCTCCGTGGCAAACCTCATTTATTTTATGAAGACCCTGCTTACGGAAATATTCAGAAAGGAAGTTGAGGTCCGTCTTCGGCCGGGTTTTTTCCCCTTTGTGGAACCGGGCTTTGAGCTTGACATTAAATGCCTTATCTGTAAGGGTGCAGGATGCTCTGTATGCAAGCAGTCAGGGTGGGTGG
Organism: Fibrobacterota bacterium; assembly: GCA_051745755.1. GTDB lineage: Bacteria > Fibrobacterota > Chitinivibrionia > Chitinivibrionales > Chitinivibrionaceae > Chitinivibrio. The sequence goes on along the minus strand of JBNJEI010000024.1, from coordinate 7,888 downwards.
AACTGCTTCCCTGCGGCATGGTTCATCCCAATGTTCTCACCGCAGGAGGGATCGACACCGACACCTATAACGGGTTTGCCTTTGGTCTCGGTCTTGACAGACTTGTTATGATGCGGTACGGCATTGACGATATCCGCCTTCTCCACAGCGGAGACCTGCGGTTTTCCCAGCAATTTTCAGAATACTAAACACAGGAATACAGGACGCAACTATGTATATTTCAATGAACTGGATACAGGACTTTACCGATATTCCTGACGTATCAGGACGGGATCTCGCCACAGCATGCACCATGGCCACCTGCGAAGTGGAAGATTTTGTGGAGAAAGGAAAACATCTCGACCGCGTGGTGGTCTCTCAGATAACCGCCATTACCCCCCATCCCCATGCTGATAAGCTGCAGCTGGTGACTGTGGATACTGGTACGGAAACCCAAGAAGTTGTCTGTGGTGCTCCTGATCTTGCCACGGGACAGAAAGTTCCCTATGCACCTTTAAACACAACACTTCCCGGCGGACTGACCCTGGTGCCCAAAGCAATTCGCGGCATAGAATCCCGGGGCATGCTGTGCGCCGAGGATGAGCTGGGCCTGGGAGATGATCACTCAACCCTTATGCAACTGCCCGCCCAAGCCACTATCGGCACGCCCCTTTCCAGTCTTTTTGATCTCACGGGGGATACCCTCCTTGATATCGACAATAAATCCATCACTCACCGTCCCGATCTCTGGGGCCACTACGGAATGGCACGTGAATTTTCCTGCATATTTGATACCCCCCGTTCAGATTTTTTCAATTCAGCATGGGAAAAGAAAATTATATCGCATATGGGCACCGGCCAATCCCCCATCCGCCCCACGGTTGAAGAATCAGCCTGCACGGCATATTACGGTCTGTCCATTTCCAATATCTTAGTACAGGACAGCCCACTGTGGATGAAGCAGCGCCTGACAAACTGCGGCATACGCCCCATAAACAATATCGTTGACATATCCAACTATGTCATGCTTGAGCTGGGTATACCCCTCCATATTTTTGACCGCGCTCGGATCACTGACAACACTATTATCGTTCGACGGGCAAAAGAAACGGAATCGGTACAGACTCTGGACGGCGAAATCCGAAATCTTGAACCGCACGATACTGTTGTCTGCGACAGCAGTGAACCACTGGTGATTGCAGGTATCATGGGGGGAGAACGCAGTGGAGTCACACAGGATACAAAAGATCTGTTTATCGAGGTTGCAAACTGGAACGCCGCGGAAATCCGAAAAACTTCGGCTCGAATCGGTCTGCGTACCGACTCTTCCCAGCGATACGAGAAATCACTGGATTCACAATTGCTCCACCGCACCATGTTGCGTACGATGGATCTGATCTTTCAATTGTGTCCTGACGCCTGTGTGGAGGGCAATATAGAGAAAGCGGGACCCGAAACAGGACCGTATACCCCCATCAATATTACCGTTGAAAAAGAAAAAATCTGCCGGGTTCTGGGAAAAGATATTTCCGTGGATAAAATTCTCCATATTCTGCAGAGACTGGATTTTTCCGTAACCGTAAAAGATGAGACATTCCATATACAGGTCCCGTCTTTCAGGGCCACAAAGGACATTGAATGCGATGCCGATATTATCGAGGAGATCGGCCGAATAATCGGCTATGACAATATCACCCCCGATGCCACCTATGAAAAAATCCGCCCCTCGCGAATTGCTGATAATAAACAGCGGGAACGCAGGATTCGCGATTTTCTTGTACTCCGGGGCAATATGCTTGAAACCATGACCTATCCCATGATAGGAAAAGCCCTTCTCAAAAAAACCCACTGGCAGGAAAAAAACGAAAACCTCACCCTGGTTAACGCCATATCCAAGGATCATTCAATCATGCGCCCCAGTTTGGTTCCTTCCTTTCTGGAAGCGGCGACACTCAACGCCAGAAACTTTTCACGGTTTTCCGCCTTTGAAATAGGACGGGCCTACACAGAAGACACAGAATCATTTTCCCGGGAAGAGGACATCCTTGCCCTGATGCTCTACGATACCTCCCACAACCGGTTCCTTGAATTGCGTAATATTCTGGAATCCCTTATTCGGTATATAGCTGCTCCCATCACGGTAAAAAAACCTCACACCCGGCGGCATAACACCCTTGTAGACAGGGAATGGGCCGGTCTTCATCCTCATGAGACCCTCGATATAGTGGTTATGGGGCAGCCGCGGGGATTTATTACCACCCTCCACCCTCTTTTGGCACAAAAATTAAAAATAAAGGGGACCCTTTCCATGGCATTTTTCAGCCTTGAGGAGCTTAAAAAAACAGGGCTCCGGGAAAAAACCTCCTACAGCCCGCTCCCAAAATACCCGGGCTCAACCTTTGACTGCACCGTTATAGCACCCAAAAACGCTGAAGCAGCCCGGGTGGTGCAAACAATACAAAAACTCAAACTCCCCCATGTGGAATCCGTAAAAATCGCCGATGTATTCAGGCTCACTGCGGAAGAAAAAACGATCACTGTACGTACCAGGTTCCTCAACAGGGAAGCAACCCTGGATCACGCGTTTATTGAAAAAAGCCAGGACGCAATTGTCGCGGGTTTGCGAAAGGCCGGTTTTCCCCTTAAGGAATAATCGCGGAGTCCTGTTGTACTCCCGCTGTGCTTTAATTATTTTATAAAAAACATTTTTTCCAGGGATATATCTATGATGCACTCAAAGAGAAAATGGGAAACCCCGCTGTACATTACCATTTTTGCCCTTATACTGGTCCTGCTGTTTAAAAATTTTCTCTTTGATCCATCCACCATTCTTGCAGACAGGCACAGTGACCGAATTAAGGATCTGGGCATCAAAACCCCCATAGAAACAACAATGCGTGAAGAAGGGCATATTCCTCAATGGAATCCCTCCGTGCTGGGCGGTATGCCCACGGTGGACGCCACTGCAGGGGATATACTCTACCCCCTTTCCATACCCTTTGCCTATACCATGCCCCTGGTACGGGCTGAAGGTTTTAAGATGATACTCCATGTATTTTTTGCGGGTATAGCCATGTTTCTGTTACTCACATATTCCTTCGGAACTACGCGGTTTACTGCCTTTATCGGCGGGCTTTTTTATATGCTGAATCCCCAGCTTTTCTCTCATTTTCTTCCCGGCCATGACGGGAAAATGTTTGTCATCGCCTGGCTTCCCATTATTATCTGGTGCGTACGCTCCCTTATGCACTCCCCCACCATCCTTAAAACGACCTTTCTCGGAGCCGCCGTCTCCATGTCAATTCTCACGTCCCACGTGCAGATGACCTATTTCCTTTTATGGGGCATTTTCGCTTACTGGGTGTATTTCAGTATATGCCGGTACAGGGAGGAAAAAAATATTAAAAAAATTCTCCCCCAGGCAGGAGCATTCTGGAGTGCCATGGTATTGGTGCTTATTATCGGTGGAGTCCAGCTGTTTCCCGCCTATTCCTATGTAATGGACGGCTGGTCCGTGCGCGGTGAAAACACGGGAATCGATTTTGTCGCTTCATGGAGCCTGCACTGGCCGGAAATATTCTCCCTCTGGGTACCGGATTTTGGAAACTGGCTGAAGAATTACTGGAGTGAAAATACCTTCAAGCTGAATACGGAGTATGTGGGGGCAATTGCCACCCTTCTTGCAGTTCTCGCCCTGATCACCCGACCCAGCGGAAAACGGTTTTTCTGGTTCGGCGTGGGGATTTTCGCCGTTCTTATCAGTATGGGCACACATACCCCGCTGCTGTCCCTCGCATATCACACCATACCCGGCGTAAACAGATTTCGAGCCCTGAGCATGATAATGTTCTGGTTTTCCTTTACCACAATTCTACTGGCGTGCCTGTTTTTAAAAGATATAACCACGGGATTTTTCAGGGGGTTGTCCCGTGAGAAACTCCTCCGTACCGAAAAAACTGTGTATATAGTACTGGCGGTCTGCACGGGGCTGTTTTTCCTCTTTCTCAATGAAAATTTTGTATACTCCCTTATGGAGAATCTCACCGATTCCCTGCCGGAGAAAGAACAGGTTTTTCGCAGAAATTTCTCTGATAATTTTGTTGATGCCCTTACCGGCTGGTTTGTCATGGCCCTTACCACGCTTATTCTCTTCATACTTCTGTTGAAAGATAAAATTCCCGTGCAGATATTCCTCGGTACAGTGCTTATTTTGGGCCTTGTGGATACCCTTCGGGTAAATTCCAATTTTATCCGCATTGAAAACAGCACACAGTATACCGAAGCGGATCCCCAAATCAGAAGCCTGCAGCGGGAAATGAAAGAGGAGCCCTTTCGTGTGTTATTTTTACCCGGTGTCACGCAGGTGCAGAACATTGCCGGCATCTATAATCTTGAAGGCCTGAGCGGTTTTCATGACAATGAGCTGGAGACCTACAGTGCATTTCGCGGCCCCGGCAGTCAGAAGTATATTATGCCGCACCTCAACAGCCAAAGAGACAATTACGATGTAACATCTCTAAAACGCGGTAGCAATCGTCCCAATATTGCCAATTGCAAATATTTTATTGCCCGCACCCGGGATGGCTTTTACCCCATAGAAAACTCAAATTATCTACCCCGTCTTTCATTCACCAAAGATTACCGTGTGGTTGATGACGAAGAAGCGCAGCAATTACTCCATGATCCTGTGTTTAATTCCCGCAAAACGGTGCTTCTTGAAGAACCACCGCCCTTTGAAGCCCGTCCGATAAAAGATCCCGCCATTGAAACCCGGTGGAAGGAATATACGGCGGATTATCGCCGCGCAGAGGTAACCATGCCACAGGAAGGGATGCTGCGCATTGCGGAAGTGTATTATCCCGGCTGGACTATACGCGTAAACGGAGAAGATGCAAAGATTTACCGCAGTGATATTACCTGGATGGCCATACACCTGCCTGCGGGAACCCATACCATAACCATGGAGGCGGATTCACTCTACCTGTCCTCCATCCTTCCCTATGCAGGTACCGCGGCGGCAGTGATTCTTCTGTACTGGCTGTATTGTCTCGCCACTGTTTTTATACCGCGGTTACGGAAAAAAATGCGTACATGAAGGTTCTTACCCTTACCCATGTCTTTCCCCGAAGCCGTGCAGATACCGTGGCTCCTTTTTTGTGGAATTTTCACGAGGCCCTTGCACAACAGAATATTGATGCCGTTGTCTGTGCTCCCCACGAAAAACATCTGCCCCGCACAGAAGAATACCCGCACTGCCGGGTGGAACGATTCCGGTATGCCCCCCAAAAATTTGAACGCCTTGCCTACAAAGGCAACATGCATGAGCTGGTACTTTCCAGCACGGTCAACAAAGTGCTCTTCCTTTCCTATCTGATCTGCGGTTTTTTTTCGCTCTGCCGTCTGATACGCCGTGAAAAACCCGATCTGGTTCATGTTCACTGGTGGATACCTTCGGGAATTATTATGTACTGTGCATCATTTTTGTTCAAAACCCCGTATATTATTACCTCTCACGGCACCGATGTATTTATTCTGAAGCGTTTTACATTTCTGTCGTTTTTTGCCCGGAAAATCTTCCGGCAGGCCACCAGAATTCACGCCATCTCAACCTATGTAAAAGATGAAATCCTGTCTTTGGTACCGGAAAAAAAAGACAGCATTGATATTATATCCATGCCCATACGGGAAGAACGGATTCCCCAAAAACCTCCCCGCTTCAGAGGCGGAAAAAAACTGCTCTTTCTCGGCCGCCTTATCCCCCGCAAAGGAGCAGATATTCTTATTTCAGCTCTTTCAGAGCTGTCCGAAGAATACGAACTCACCCTTGTGGGGACCGGACCGGAAAAAGACAGGCTGTGTGAGGCCTGCAGAAAACATGCTGTTTCAGATCGGGTGAATTTTCGCTCCACCGTATCCCCCGATGCCCTTCCCGGACTCTTTGAAGAGCATGAAATATTTATTCTGCCGTCCCGCACGGACTGGAAGGCAGAGAAGGAGGGGCTGGGTATGGTACTCCTTGAAGCTCAGCGAATGGGGCTTGCCCTTATTGCATCTGATTCGGGGGGTATGCCCGATATTGTAATTCATGAGAAAACGGGGCTTCTGGTTCCGGAAAATGACCCCCACGCCCTGGCACTGGCCATACAAAAATATACCGATGCATCCTTTTACAAAACCATGGTTTTAGGGGCACAGACCCATTACACAAAAAACTACTCGCAAAATTCCCTGGGAGAAAAAACCAGAGTATCCTATGAGAACGTGGTAAAATCTCACTCATAATGAGATAATATCCCATAGATTTTCCAAGGATATCAGGGTGAGTACCATTTCAAAGCTTATTCAATCAGGTCGTGCATATATCATGTGTGAGCCCCCTCAATCACGCAGTACGTCCCTGGCAGGACGGACACTGCTGTATTTTCTCCTGCTGTTCTGGGGAATACCCTTTATTCTGAATCCTCTCAATGGACAGTTTGTAAACAGCCATTTTCTTCACGGCCCAAACCTCATCATTCATGAAGCAGGCCATATTGTATGTATGCCCTTTGGGCCTCTGATTATGTCCATGGGCGGAAGTATTCTACAGCTTTTCATTCCACTTCTGCTTGGCGGAGTGCTTTTGATACACCAACGGGACTGCTTTGGCGCAGCCGTGGGGCTGTGGTGGTTTGCGCAAAACTGGTTTGATATCGCCCCATACACCGCTGATGCACGGGCACGTGAGATGATCCTTCTGGGCGGCAGGACCGGAAAGGAAACCGCCTATGGCTACCACGACTGGGAGTTTATTCTCAGTAAAATTGGACTGCTGAACCACGACATTGCCATTGCTCAGTTTTTTTATTTCATCGGTGTCTGTTGTATGATATTGTCCTATATGTGGGCCGCAGCTCTTTTGTATGCACACTGGCAACAGGATCATCCCCGCAAACCCCGGCGGTCCCGATACTTTTCTGACCTGTGAATGTCCTGATTAATCTATGACTGCTACCGGACACCGTACTGATATTAGGCATATCTGCAGAATAATCAAAATAAGGCCCCGGGCTTTTATGAAATATCTGCGGTGAGAATGTGCGTGGAATTATCCGAGGTGTTAAACCAGAAAAGCAATCTGTTATCCTCAACACTGAAGCAGTCACGAATATCTCTTTTGGTACTGCACGGGGTTATATGGGTAAATCTGTTTTCTGCTTTCTGTATCAGTGTTTCCTTCAGATGATCCATACAATGCTCCTTGTATCGGTGTATTACTTTCAGCATAACAGTGAAAGCATTTTTCATGCCAAGCCCACACCGCCCCGTATCAGCAGTCTGTAACCATCACAAAGAGGCAATTTTTACCCACTGGAGATTTTTTTTCCGTTTTTATTTGCCAAAAATGCGGCAGAATTCTTTTTTGCATCATCCTCACGGAGATAAGGCTCATGGTACGATGACACCGTATGTAAAAAGATAAGATACAGCGGCGTAGACATCGGTACACACACAAAACATATAATACCCGTATTCTCAGCAATAAAAAAAACATTGAATAAACAACCTCTATTTCCTCTGTTTACGCGGCATTACAGACATTTATCCTTAAATTTATCTGCCCCGAAAATATTTCCAATTGGTGTTTTGAATGTAAAAAAAACTACCCCACACCTCTTGTAGCGGGATCTGAAGTAAAAAATCCTTAATGACGGACGGGCTTCTCCATACGAAAAAAACACAAATAAATAATTAATTTCGGATATAAGTTTCACATATATATGATAAATAACTATATTTTGAATATATCTTTAATTTTTTTATGGAGGATTTTGTATGAAGTTTACCATTATCGGAACCCTGCTGGCACTGCTGATTGCCTTTGTTGGATGCGGAGTTGAAGAAGAGCCTGCTTTTGAAGATCAGATGG
>JBNJEI010000023.1:0-41150 GCA_051745755.1 Fibrobacterota bacterium | reverse complement strand
TGCCTGCACTATCTCCTGCTGGGTTTGAGCCAGCTTTTTAAAATCGTCAACACCCTTAAACACCCGGGAATCAGCATACCGATGCATAACCCCCGTACCGCTGCACGGTACATCCGCAAGAACCCGGGAAAACCTGTCTCTCAGAGGTGGAGACAAACGGGCATCGGCAGCAAAGGTGAAAATATGCCGATATCTCAGACGTTTCGCATTCTCGCGAATTCTCATAATTTTCTGCCAGTTTCGGTCCTGTGAAACAATTCCCCCTGTTTCCGTGACAAGATCCGCCATAAGAGTTGTTTTTCCCCCCGGAGCCGCACACACATCATAGACCCGGTCACCTGCATTCACATTAAGAAGTGCCACAACCCATCCTGAAGAAGGGGCCTGCACCGTACAATGTCCTGCCGTAAAAAGATCCATTTCACCTGGTTTTACGCCGGCCTTCAGCTTAAAATAAAGGTTTTTAAAACCCATTCCCCGTGTGTTTTGTACCTCCGTGGCGATAGCGCTTCGAAAGCTGTTTTCATTGGTGAGGGACATATTCCGACGCACATAAATATCCGGGCGGGTATTATTGAATTTTAAAAGTTTCGCTGTCTTTACCTTTCCAAGTGTCTTTTCCCAGTGCTCCACAAGCTGGGTCGGATGAGAGTACTTTACCGCCATACGCTCCGTGGGATCGAGAATAACTTCGGGCGCGGCTTTTTTGGAACGCTGTGACCGGCTTTCCTTCTCAATATTCCGCAATACTCCGTTCACCACCCGACTCAGGCCGAATGAACATACTTTCTTTGTAAGCTTTACTGCTTCATCAACGGCACTGTAATTGGGAACTCTGTCCAGGTACAGCATCTGATACAGTGCAATCCGTATAATCAGATGCAGTTTTTCCTCTGAATCAAATTTAGAATTGAGAAAGCGTGACATAACGCGGTCAAGATAAATCTGGCGCTGAATCGTACCGTTAATAATCTCGTAGGCAAGAGCCCGATCCTTTTTGCTCATTTTATATGCAGTAAACACATCGTTTACCGCCTGATCAAGGCTTGTTTTTTTTAAATAAAATTGCTCGAGCACCGTATAGGCTGCTGATCGGGCGTCAATCTGAACGGGTTTATTCTGTTGCTTCAAAGCGATACCCTTCGTATAAAGATGTTCCATTAAGATAATCCGTAATTTCCATTTCCCTTCGTCCTTCCGGTTTTACCCGTTCAAGCCGCAGTGCATCCTCTCCACATGCAACAATACATTCACCTCCACCCAGTTTTATTACACGCCCCGGTTCTCCCCCGGCAGGATATACCGCTGCCTCCAGGATCTGAAGCCGCCGCCCGTCTATGCTGGTAAAAGTTCCCGGAAAGGGCTGAAAGGCCCGAATCCTGCGTTCAATTACCGATGCGGGAAGCCGCCAGTCTATACACGCTTCATCCTTCTTCAGCAATGGAGCAGTGGTTGCATCCCGGGGATTTTGTTTTGCATACACAAAAGTTCCCGATTCAAGCAGGGAGAATGCTTCACAGACAGCGTCTGCTCCGAGCCTGCTGAGACGCTCATATAACCGGGGAGTGGTTTCTCTGTCCCTGATCTCAGTTTTTTTCTGAACCAGTATATTCCCGGTATCAATACCACTGTCAATCTTGAAAACCGTAACCCCCGTAACTTTTTCTCCCCGTTCTATTGCCCGATGGATAGGAGCAGGCCCCCGATATCGGGGTAAAAGTGCCGCATGAATATTAAAGGTTCCCCGGGAAGGTATGGAAAAGACCTCTGTGGGTAAAATAGAAAAGGCAACCACCACAAAGGCTGAAGCGTTGCATTCACGCAGATGTGATATAAAATCAGGATCTTTCAGGGAGTGGGGAGTAAATACGGGCACGTCGGGCAGATTTTCCCTACAATATGAATGAACTGCGGTATACCGCAGTTTTCTTCCGCGCCCGGCCCGTCGTGGAGGATTGGTAACCACCGCCTGCAGAGGATGCCCCTCCTGAATAAGGGCTTCAAGGGAGGATATACCGAATTGGGCGGTACCAAAAAAAACAAAATTCATAACTGCTTCTTTCTCACAAAAACACTCTGCTCTGTACGGGCAGGTTGGTATAAAATAATTTACTCACCGGGTTTTTCATAGGAAGAGTTATGTATTTGTTGTTTCTTCACTCTGCTTGAGAAAAAAAACCGGCAGGGAGAGCTGCTTCTCAATTGCCGTTATACGAATAAAAAGTACTGCCGCAGAGGATAGTCCAAGGGCTGCAAGAAGGGGTATTCCGCTGCGATGAAGCATCAGATATATACCGGCACCGCACAGGGATGCCGTTGCGTATATTTCACGACGAAGTATCAAGGGGATATCATCGGCAAGTACATCACGGATCATACCACCAGCCACACCGGTCATAACCCCCATAAAAAGAGCTATAAATGCTGATTCTGTCACCGCATAGCCCTTCATTGCGCCCACCACAGAGAACACCGAAAGGCCAAGCGCGTCAAATATCAAGAAAATCCGTGTGGGAATACGTATGCCCCGCAGGATATAAAAGGTGATAATGGAGGTTATAATGGCCACAGCAAGGTATAATTCACGCTCTATCCAGAATACCCCGACTCCCTCAAGCAGTATGTCCCTCAGCGTCCCACCACCCACAGCGGTCACCACACTCAGCACAATACCGCCGAATATATCCATGCGCTTTCTGCCTGCCACCATGGCTCCGCTGATAGCAAAAACAGCTGTTCCGAAAAGATCGAGTATATAAATAACAGCGGCATCCATCAGTTAAAATCCGCCACCCGTCCCATGAAGAGTATTCGATTGGCTGACTCATTTTTGATAATAAATACAAAGGGCCTGTCGTAACGAACCGTCCGTGGCCGCGATGCCTCCACGGAGGTAGTCCGCATGGTAATAGCTGTTGCGCCTGCTGCTTCGGTACCCTCTTCTGAAACATCCATATAGGTTTTATGGAGAACCTGATCAATGAATATATCCTCCGAAGAAGGACTCAGGTCAGAAAAATCCGCCTCTTCCAAAAAGGCGGTTTCCAACCCCATCTGCTTAAGAATTGATGATACTTCATAGGATTCTTCCATGGTCCATGTGGGAAGATACAGCTGCACCTTTTCGGTCGTAAGCTCTGCTTCCAGCGCGGCCATTTCATCACCGGTGAGCTCAGCCTCAAATGTATCAAGGGACCGGTTACGTGGAGGAAGCAGGAGTAGCATGGAAAAATCTCCCTCTCCATAGAATAGTTTGGTAACCTGGGTGCCCTGCACTTCAGCAACATGCAGGTCTTCACGAAGCTGCATAAAATCTGTCTCAGTGGTATCGCCATTTTGGTAAAAGTTCGCAATATGCGTGGCCTCCTCATCAAAGGGATACTGCCATTTCCCATTAAAATAAACAGCATTTGTCAGAATCAGCCGTGTAAGGGGTGAAATTGCACTTTCATCAATAATGGCGGGAATTTTTTCCGCCGTATGCTTCTTCACCCAGTCATTAATGCGTTCAACACTTTCCTGCGGTTTGTTTGCATAATCCAGGGCTTCAGGGGATGCATTGTAGATCTTTTGAACCAATGTAACATACTCTGATGAAAGCTCGTAACCGATACTGGGCCACAGTCCATTGGCAAGGAGCACCTTCGCATCATCCGTGGAGGTAAGATGGGCTATTTCGTCAGATAAATTCTGATGAAACTCCTGTGTGGGGGCAAAACCGAAGACATCAATAAACTCTTCCTCCGTATGGGTGTCACTCCCGGGGAAAAGCATGGCAAATACCGTGGAAATACTGTACGGGGATATGCAGATATTGCCCGCATTTCCTGCGGCAATATTTTTGTATAATGTAAATGCAAACCGGTTATCCATCATGGTATCCTTTGCTGTGGCAAGAGTAAGAAACACCAATACAAGACCTGCTGTCTTCATACGCGACCTCCCGTAAAACAGTTTTATCTGACCATACATCACGCAGCGGTACACAGCACATATGTACCCAATTACCGCATACACGGATATTCAGAAAATACATTTGGGTGTCCATTGTATTATGTATGAAGTAGTATTTTAAAAACAAAATCATAAAACCGCCGGACGCATCGTGTGTTCGGTACGAAATCAGTTTCTGTAATATTCCCTTCCGTAATCATCCGTAGAGAAAAACGGGGCCGGCGTTTTACCATAATACAACTCGGTCGCCAGTTACTTCCTGCTAAACAGATCGAAGCAGCACCGCCTTTCCATTTCGTATATATTTTTACACAGTAGTACTTTTTCATCATCCCTTCTCCTCATAATTAGTATATTTACTTAAACACTACCAAGGATATAAGCTATGTCAAAAATAAAGAAAATGTGTAAAATAAAGAAGTTAAAGGACAATAAAGAAGAAATACTGGAGCAGGTTAAATCCCCCACTCATATCTGCAAAAAATGTCTTCGTGTCAGCGCTGATGAAAAACTACTCTGTTCCGGCAAAAAAATAAAAAAATTATAAGAACCCATCTTCCGATGCCCGTCGCAGCCGATCATTAATTGCACGCCCAAGTCCGGTGTCGGGGATGGATGATACCATCACTGCATCCAGAGACTCTGCATCAAGGGAACGCATAAACGCGTAGAGATTTGTTGCTGCCTCACGCAGACTACCGGAAAATGACAGATTTTTCACCGCAGAAAACCGGGAGGAATTCCTACAGGAACCAAACCCGAGAAGCCCCAGTCGCGTCCCCCTGGGGAAATCATCCATACGGGCATGCAGATACAGAGGAGTGGAAGGTGCATAATGCCGGGTCGTTCTTCCCGGTGCCTTTTTTTCATCACCCCGGGCAGACGCTATCCGCACCCGGCCGATACAGGCTACTATGTCTTCATACGATATCCCTCCTGCCCGGTATAATACCGGTGGATCTTCACAAAAGGATACGATGGTGGATTCCACTCCCACCGTACAGTTTCCCCCGTCAATAATACCATCAATTCTTCCCGAAAGCATCTGCTTCACAGCCTGCGGCGTGGTAGGGCTGGTCTGCCCAAACAAATTTGCACTGGGTGCAGCAATTGCACTGCGGGACTTCTCAATAAGCTTTAGGGCAACATCATGCGCGGGCATTCTGACCCCTACGGTATCAAGACCTGCTGTGACAAGATCCGGAACGCAGTCTTTTTTGGGCAGTATCGCCGTAAAAGGCCCCGGCCAAAAGGCATCCATGCAGCGCTGTGCCGAAAGGGGCACATCCCTGACAATTTTCTGCAAATCCACTCTCTGAGCAATATGTACAATAAGAGGATCAAAGGAAGGACGTTTTTTGGCATCAAAAATCCGCGCTGCTGCATCGCTGTTTAAGGCGTCTGCCCCCAATCCGTATACCGTTTCTGTGGGAAACGCTACAAGTTTACCCGCCCGGATAAGGCCCGCTGCCTGGTCTATCCTCTCAGTTGAAAGCCATTGAGTATTTCTGTATTCCATTTAATATCATCCCTTTACCGGATTATTAGAAATAAAACGGAGTATTTCAGTGTTGACCCGTTCAGGTTTTTCATAATTCACTGAATGCCCCGCAGGAAGACGAACATAGGTGCAGGTATCAAGATACTCACGAACCGCTGCGCTGTATTTCTCCAGGAGTACGCGGTCTTTTGTACCCCAAATCAGAAGGACAGGGAAGGAGTGTTGTGACGCTTCATTATATATCTCATAAAAGCCGTCTTCCTCCCGATTCTGAAACGCTGAGGCAAAGGCCTTTTCCACCCCGCGATATTCAAATTGCCGTCGCATTTCCTTTCGCAGGGGCTGAAGAATTTTCTGACGTTTTCTCTCATACTTCCAATTTGTAATCTGGAGTCTGATACGTTCAATAAACTCTGAAATTACCGTAACGACATTTCTTCGGCCTATCTGCGGCCCCGCAGGGGCAAGAAGGGTAAGCGTCTGAATCATATCGGGATTTCTGTTTGCGTATTCCAGAGAAACAGGCCCGCCATATGAGAGTCCTGCAATATGAAGAGGTGCATCAATTCCGAGATGAACCAGCAGTTCCTCAATCTGTTCTGCAAACATTTCCGTCGTGTAGGGGCCGTCGGGACGGCTGGAAAAACCACGGCCGTACTGGTCAAAGGTTATCACACGGTATCCACCGTCTACAAGGGCGTCAATGTTTTTCTTCCAGATTATGCTGTAAAACAAGGCTCCATGAACCAGGAGCACCACCTCTGAATTCTCTGCACCATACTCATTGTAATAGGTTCGGCCCCGTGAAAGAAGGGCTGTTTTTCCGGGAAGTTTTTCAATTACCGCCTGATCGAGGACCGGCTTAAAACGACCGCGAAAATAGAGAAACAGTACACCAATCAACAACAGTACGGTACAGGACAGCACCAGATATGCAATTTTTTTCACCGGCCCTTACAAGCTCCTGTGGGTTCCGTCGCAATAGGGAGGTGTCTGTGTCTGCTTACACTGACAAAGAGCTGTCTTTTGGGTCTTTTTTATTTCAAACACAAGGGGTTTAAATTCCGTATCAGCATGAGATCCGTCGCAAAAGGGCTGATTCTTTGATCGACCACAGCTGCACCAGGAGTATACTCCCGGCTTCAGAGTAATTCGTGCCGGTTCTTTTTTGGCTACCCAGGGTTTTGTCATACTACCTACCTTTCATGTATATTACAGAAATTCGGGCCTTTATTTACTGTAAAAATAAACTATGCCCGCTGAAAAATATACCCTCTTATGGTCAGGACAGGTATTTTATGAATCAGGAATGGATCAGCTGGAATAACAACATTCGACACACTTTTAAAAACATGCATTTTCCTTCCCGGGAAGAGGAAATATGCCGTATTGTGCAATCAGCGGAAACAACCGTCAGGGTTGTGGGACGCGGCTATTCATCTGCGGATATCGCCGCCGGAGCAGACACCCTTATCTCGCAGGAAAATTATGATACCTGTATTCACGTTGACAAAGAAAATCATCAGATCACTGTACAGGCCGGTATGCCTCTGAAAGAACTCTGTCAGACCCTTGAATATCACCATATGACACTGCCCGCCCTTCCCGATATTGATGCAGTAACCGTGGGTGGTGCCCTGGCTACGGGCACTCACGGCACGGGAAAAAACGCCCGTATTCTTTCTGAGTATCTCATTTCCTGCCGGCTTATTACCGCTGAAGGTGACATACGTCATATCCACAGAGGTTCTGATCTTTTTGACGCAGTTAAAGTATCTTTGGGGCTTCTGGGAATTTTTTCCACTCTTACCTTTCAGGCAGTTCCCCTGTATTCCATGAATATTACAGAAAAGCCCATGAAAGACAGGGAATGGATGGAAAAATATGAAGACATGCAGAAAAACCGCGACTTCTTTCGCATGCTCTGGCTTCCCCATACAAACCACGCCTATACCATTGGCGGCACTATCTGCACAGACTCTTCTGAGCCGCTGCGGGAAACACCTCCTCCCTTCTTTCATGCATACCGGAGAACTCTTTCAAAATATCTCTACTCCATCACAACTCTCATACCTCCCCTGACGCCCCTGGCAAACTCTCTTATTTACGCCCTCTTTTTTTCGTATCGACAGCAGAAACACGGTACACTGTACGAAAAAACAGTTACCAAGACACGAACCTCACCCATTGAGCTTGCAGAATGGATTGTGGACCGGAAAAGATTCCCCGCCCTTATGAAGGAATTGCGGAAAAAACTCCATTCCCCCTGGAATAATTCCTACGCCCATATCCCCATGGATATCCGATTTATCTGTGCCGACACCTCCTGGCTCAGTCCCGCCTTCGGCACAGACAGTATCACCATGGGCTGTGTGACGCGAAAACCCGCCCGAGCCGACTCCTATAAGGCATTTGAAACCGTGGAGAAAATATTTCTCAAATACAATGGGCGCCCGCATTGGGCCAAGCATTTCTCATGTACAAAGGAAGATTTTGCCCGCTTGTATCCCAAATGGAATGATTTTATAGCCCTGCGGAGGAAAATGGATCCCCGGGGAAAATTCCTCACCCCCTATCTGCGAAGCATTTTTGAATAAGCTCCCCAGGCCCCGGGCATGCCTCTTTGATTTTGACGGCACCCTGGCCGACACTGCTTTTACACATTTTTCCGCATGGAATAGTGCCTATACCCATGTCACGGGAAAGAATATGCCCTCCCTCTCCCCGCATCTTTTGCACGGCCGTGCTTCTTCAGTTATTGCTGAAACTATTCTTACAGCAACAGGCAACACACGGGTCAGTGGACCCACGCTTTTATCCCGAAAGAATGAGGTTTTGCTTTCTTTGGCAGAAACTGTCCCTCTCTTTCCCGGTGTTGTGTGTATTCTTGAATCGCTCACCAAAAAAGAGATACCCTGGGCAATTGTGAGTAATGCTCCCGCCGGGTTCATACGGGCTGTTTTGAGAAAACACGCCATCCCCTTTCCTCTCATAACCGCCGCAGAACAGAGTCCGGATCCAAAGCCCTCTCCCGCCCCCTATATTGAAACAGCACTGAGACTGGGTTTTCCATCCCGGGAGTTCAGATTTCTGTATGCCTTTGAAGACAGCGTTCCAGGGATTACCGCCGCTGAAAAGGCGGGATTATTTCCAGTATGTCTGGGAGAAAAACCGCAAAAACATTCCGGCCTGTATTGCAGAACCATGGACGAATTCTGCCGACACTATCTTCCACACCTGATATAAAAGATGTATATTCTGAGACACTTTGTCCTGGAGGTTCTATGAATGTCACCATCGGTATAAAAAAGCTGTCGGGAAAGGAAGATCTTCCCATACCGAAACAAATGACCATCGGCTCCGCCGGAGCGGATATCGCCGCCGGCATTGACGAAGATATTATTATTCAGCCCCTCCAGCGTAAACTGATTCCCACGGGAATGATCTTTGAAATCCCACCGGGATATGAGGTGCAGATTCGCCCCCGAAGCGGTCTTGCCCTGAAACACGGAATCACCGTATTAAACACTCCGGGGACTATAGATTCAGACTACCGGGGTGAAATCGGTGTCATTCTTATTAATCTGGGCCAGGAAGCATTTCGAATCACCCGCGGACTGCGTATTGCACAGGCGGTTGCTGCGCCCCAGGTTTCTGTAAATTATATCGAATGTGAATCCCCCACAATAACCCGGCGCGGAACCGGTGGGTTTGGTCATACGGGAGAGGCAAATTGACGATTATCGTCTGGATACTCCTTCTTGCTGCGTGCATTGGCATATTGGTTGTTTCTGCGGATATTTTTGTGGGGAGCGCAGAAAAAATCGGCCGATATTTCTCTCTTTCCGGTTTTATCATCGGCGTAATTATCATTGGAGCAGGCACTTCTCTGCCGGAGCTTGCCTCTTCGGTTATTGCCGTATTAAACAATGCCAGCACCATCGTTACCGGAAATGTTCTGGGATCCAATATTACCAACATTCTTCTTGTGCTCGGCGTGGGAGCCCTGTTCTGCCACAATATGACGGCCCCAAAAAGCCTTTTTAAAGTCGATATTCCCCTGCTGTTTTCTGCATCCTTTTTGCTTACAATCCTACTCTCCCGACAATCATTCCCCCTCTTCATGGGTGGAATCTTCCTCGCTGCTGCTGTCACCTATCTTGTATATCTGGTAACCCGGAAATATCCCGATGAACTGGGCACACAGGCCCCGGAGAAAATCACCATGATGACTCTTCTCAAGGTACTGCTCTCGCCTCTGTTCATTTATTATTCAGCGGAATATACGGTAATTTCCACGGTTCGGATTTCAGAAATCCTCGGTATTAATGAAGATATCATCGCCCTTTCCGCCATTGCCCTGGGTACATCTTTACCCGAAGTATCCGTTGCCTTTTCCGCCGCACGGAAAAACCGTGCCGATATTATTATGGGGAATATCGTGGGAAGCAATATATTTAATATTCTCATTGTCATGGGAACTGCGCGCATGGTTGGCGAACTCAGTATTCCCGCAGAAAGCCTGAACTACTCTCTGACCATATTTATGGGCGCCACCCTCCTGTTTATCGGTATGACTGCCCTTAATAAGATTGTTCCATGGCAGGGCATATTTCTTCTGCTACTGTATGGAGCATTCCTCCTGGGCCTCTTCTGTATACCCTCTCTGATCCCTGCGTAGATTTTGAAATAAAAAAACAGGTACCATCGGTTGTATCCCTGAACATATTTTTCTGATAACCACAAAGGAATCAGAGATGAACGCCCTTTTTGAGAAAACTATTGCCGCGTTGAAACAAGACACCTTCGATCAACTTCAGAAAAAGAGTGTGATACTCTTTGGAGTGGGAGGAGTCGGGAGCTGGTGTGCAGAAGCGCTGATACGAACGGGTATTACGAAAATCACGCTTGTTGACTGTGATACCGTTTCTTACTCAAACTGCAACCGTCAATTGTGTGCCACCACCCGCACCGTGGGATCATATAAATGTGATGTCCTCAAAAAACGGTTTCAGGAAATAAACCCGGAAGCACAGATTTCCGTCAAAAACAGTGCCTATACCTTTGAAACAGCTGCAGAATTTCCCCTTTCTTCATACGACTATATACTCGATGCCATCGATACGGTGCCCTGCAAAACGGCACTGATTGAAAATGCTGTGGCCGCACCGGGAAAACTCTACTCATCCATGGGTGCCGCCCTGCGCAGCGATTCCTCACGCATACAGGTTTCCACCATGGAAAAAACCCATACCTGCAGTCTGGCACGCATAATTCGCAAACAATTACGGGCCAAAAATCTCCCCCTTGATTTTCCCGTGGTATTCAGTGATGAACCCCCGCAAAAGAGTTACACGGGCGAAAAAGGTTCGCTGATTCATATAACCGCAATCTTCGGATTTCTTCTTGCGGGTGAGATAATTCAGGATATTCAGAAAGGTGCCCTATGAATAATTTTACCGACTGTACGCAGATTGACTGGGATAGCTTTGATTTTGTCGATGAAGCGGTCCTGGTCTTTATAAAGCAGAAAGATAAACTGTTACTTATAGAAAAAAAACGCGGCCTTGGCGCGGGCAAGTACAATGCCCCGGGGGGGCGGATTGATCCCGGCGAAACTCCATACCAGGCAGCGGTTCGGGAGTGTCAGGAAGAAGTCTTTATGACCCCGAAGAATCTTTCGTACATCACATCCCTGCAGTTTATATTCCGTGACGGCTATTCCATCAAGGGATATGTGTTTCTTACGGAGGAATTTTCCGGCACTCCCGGTGAGAGTGATGAAGCAAAACCCTTCTGGTGCAGTCAAAACGCGCTCCCCTTCCACAACATGTGGGAAGATGACCGCTACTGGCTGCCCCTTATGCTCCAGGGAAATTTTGTGAAGGGCCGGTTCATCTTTGACGGCGACACCATGGTCAGCCTCTGCCTGGAATCCTCAAAAAACTTTGAAGAAATCAGATAAAAAGGTTAAACCCGGAATCATCCGCCTCATTCAGATACGCCGCCACACCGCCGTACTCAATGCCGTCAATAAGCTCTTCCTTTTTTATTCCCATTATATCCATGGACATTGTACAGGCCACAAGTTTAACCCCGCTTTCACGGGCTTTATCAATAAGGTCTTCGAGAGAATAGACATTTTTCTTTTTCATTTCACGCTTCATCAGGATGGTGCCCAGACCACCCATATTCATTTTGGAAAGTGAGGTTTTCCCCGCTCCACGGGGCATCATCATGCCAAACATCTTTTCCATCATCGATTTATTCACCCGTTTACCATGGTCTTTACGCAAAAGATTCAGACCCCAGAAGGTAAAAAAGAGCGTAACCTCACTCCCCATGGAAACAGCTCCGTTGGCAATAATAAAAGATGCCATAAGACGATCAAAATCATTTGAAAAAATCACCATTGTTTTCTTTGAGGAAAGAGTGGAAGATTGCGGGCATTGCTGCTCCCGGGCCCTTCCTTTCTGTATCTGTGCCGTAAATTTTCCTTTCTCGTGGGTCAGGGAACGAAGGGTATTGCCGGTACGGGCGCACCAAGCCGGAACATCCGTAGCAAACCCAGCATCAGTAGCAGTAATCTCTATGACCTGTCCTTCAGAAATATTCTCAAACTCCTTTTTCAGCTGCATAACAGGGCCGGGGCATTGGAGACCGCAGGCATCAATAGAAGCAGTGATAGTATCTGCAACGGGAGCCATTTCCGGTGAAGAGCAGGATGACTGCGTCTGCGCCCGGAGATATGAATCCCCCTGATCCTGCCGAAAATACCAAGACCAGGTTTTATATCCACCGGCAAGATTTTTTGCACGAAACCCCATCTGAACAAGAATACGAAGAGCCACATGACCCCGCAGACCAACCTGACAAAATACAACAATATCTTTATTTTTATCAAGCTCATCCACACGATCCCGAAGCTCGTCAAGTGGAATCAATACAGCATTGTCTATGCTTCCCATTTCAAATTCTTCGGGGGTTCGCACATCAAGTAAAATTGTCTTTGCCGGATCTGTCTGTGCAAGATCCTCCGCATATATCAGATCACTCCTGCCTTCAAGAGAATTCTGAGCAACAAAACCGGCCATATTAACGGGATCCTTTGCACTTCCGTAGGGCGGAGCATAGGCAAGCTCCAGTTCTGTGAGATCATATACGGTCAAACCGTGGCGAATCGCCGTGGCGAGAACATCTATGCGTTTATCAACACCTTCTTTCCCGATAATCTGCGCTCCAAGTACCCGTCCGGTTTCGGGAGAGAAAAGCATTTTTACAGACATTTGAAATGCATCGGGATAGTAGGAGGCGTGGTTTGCCGAATGCGTATAGGTTTTTGAATACGCAATCTCCCAGGCCCGGGCATTTTTTTCATTTAGCCCGGTTACGGCAGCCGTAAGATCAAATATTTTGCAAATGGAAGTTCCCTGCGTGTCCTTATATGAAGAGGATAGACCCGCAATTGTGTCAGCGGCAATCCTGCCCTGCCTGTTTGCCGGCCCTGCAAGGGGAATTGACACGGGGCGTTTTGAGATAAAATCGCGCACTTCAACTGCATCACCCACGGCAAAAATATCGGGATAGTTGGTCTGCATGTGCTCATTAACAACCAGCGCTCCGCGGGGATTACGCTCTATGGAGGAATTCTCCAGAAAAGCCGTATCAGGTCGTACACCGATAGCAAGAATAATAATGTCAGCCATCAGGGTTTTTCCGCTTTGAAGTACCACATTGGTCTTACCCTTACTATCTTCAAATTTTTTTGCACCATCCTCAAGTATGAGTTCCACCCCGTTAAGAACCAAATGCTCATGCAGGGTATGGGCAATCTCCCGATCTGCCGGCATAAACACCTGATCGCTGAGTTCCACCAGGGTGACAGTAAGGCCGCGATGCCGAAGATTTTCCGCTGTTTCAAGGCCAATAAAACCGCCGCCGATAACCACTGCCGTCTTAGCTTCCTCTGCATCAACAGGTGCCTTTATCCTGTCCATATCGGGAATGGTGCGGAGAGTGTGAATCCGGGGGGAATCGATACCGGGTATGGGCGGACGCAGCGGAGTTGCTCCCGGGGCAAGCAGGAGGAAATCGTAGGTCTCACGGTAGGTTTTGCCCCCGGCAGAAACACCGACCTCCTTTTTATCCGCATCCACAGACTCCACCATGGTTTCAATGCGCACATCGACATTAAAACGTGATGAAAAATCTTCCGGAGTCTGAACAATAAGCTTGTCACGGTCCGGTATGGTATCACCGATGTGATAGGGCAGGCCGCAATTTGCAAAGGATATATAGGAACCTTTTTCAAAAAGAATAATTTCGGCAGTTTCATCCAGACGTCGCATTCGTGCTGCAAAACTTGCACCACCTGCAACACCTCCAACAATAAGAATCTTTTTTGACATGGTAACTCCACGAAAAATATGGTTGTTATATAGTCTTAAGCAAAATCTATGCCGATATCAGTGTTTTTTCTGAGCAAAATCAGGATACAGTTTTGCAAAACAGTCCGGGCACAGGGTATGTGAGACACGACGTCCCGTAAGGTTTTTGACTAATTTTGACTGTATGGGACACCAGGTTGACTCATCAATTCTGAGAGCGCCGCACTGCACACAGAGTTTTACCGGAAAATTGCTGTGAGCAGGTGACTGAAAAAAAGCCTTCACCCGAGGAATATCGGAGGGCTTTTCCACCTGGGCCCCAAGATCCAGGACAACACCGCGCATTCGCAGTGGTTTTCCCGTACTGTCTGTTTCACTGTACACCCCCCGATCCATATACCAGCGATAGTGCCCGTGGCTGTCCCGAATACGATAATCAGTTTTGTACAAAGAAACCGTACCGTCAAGATAATCCTGCATGGCCTTCATAACGGCAGGGTAATCATCAGGATGAAGGAGATGGGTAAATGTTTCGTAGCCACACTCCAAAAAATCTGCAACGGAATACCCCAGCATGGTGACTTTTAATGGATTAAAGGTCACCCGGTTCCGGACAATATCCCATTCCCACCACGGGACAGGTGACTCCTTCATTTCCCGGGAAAAAAAAGATATCAGCTCCGAACTCATCAGTATCGTTCCGGTTTGTAGGAGCGCCGCATAAGATCCACCACGGCTTCCCGGGGCGATTCATCAGTATAGAGTACATCATGAATTTTCTCTGTAATCGGCATATCAATACCATAGGTCCCGGCCAGTTCAAACAAAGATGTAACGGTGGTGACTCCTTCAGCAACCATGGGCATTTCCTTCAAAGCCTCTTTAAGGGACTTGCCCGATGCAAGAATCTCACCCATACGCCTGTTTCTGCTGTGTTTTGAAAAACAGGTGGTAATCAGATCACCAAATCCGGCCAGGCCGCTGAATGTATGTTCTTTCGCCCCCATGGCTTCACCCAGTCGGGCCATTTCCACCATGCCGCGGGTCAAAAGAGCTCCTTTGGTATTATCACCGAACTGAAGACCGTCGCATATACCCGCCGCAAGGGCAATTACATTCTTTACGCTCCCCGCAAGCTCAACACCGGTCACATCATCGTTTGTGTATATTCGAAAAAAATCAGTGGAAAACTGCTCCTGAATCAATTGGGCAAATTCATAGTTTTTTGATGAGGCTACCACAGTGGTCGGCACCCCCCGGGATACTTCTTCCGCATGGGAGGGACCGGAAAGGACCGCGCAATTATCTTTAGTGCAGCTGGACAGCACCTCTTCCATCACATCGGTCAGAAGGGAATTTGTCTTGTTTTCGATCCCCTTGGCAACAATTACCCACCCCAGGACAGCACCGTGAACAGAGACATCAATTGTGGTTTCAATGCTTTTAACAACGGACCGGACAAACTGAGCTGGCACTGCAATAATAACAATTGCCGGCTCCCAGGCAAAAAAATCATCCATACTGGAAGTGATTTCGATATCCTCTGAAAGAAAAATCCCCGGAAGCTTTACGGGATGCTCCCGTCTTTTTTTCAACAGAGCTGCTTCATCAGTGTCGTATTCCCAGAGACAGACCCGATGATTATTTTCGTGTAATAATTTTGCAAGGGCTATTGCCCAGCTTCCTGCGCCAAGTATTCCGATTTTCATAGGCTGTACTCCTCTGCATAATCTCCATCCATAGTCTTATAATTATTTTTTTTCACTTTTCCCGGAAGACGAAATTCAAACTTGATAAAGGTACCGGTAAAATCAAAGGTTTTGTGCAGCTGATTCCGCAGATAATTAATATATGATTCCTGTATACGGTGCGGATTCGCACAATATACAATAAAGAGAGGATAATTTGTCTTCTCCTGCTTAATATTAAAGAACTTAACCTTTTCCCCCACCGTGTATGGATGAGGTTTTGTCTGCACCCACCATCTAAAGGCATTTTCAAGGTCGTATCTGCTTACAACGCGGTTGAGTGCCCCATGTATTTCTCCGGCTTTATCGAGCACCTGCTGCACCCGCAAACCGGTGAGGGCGCTTATGGAAATCATGGGAATTGCACGTAATTCAGGAAAGGTATGCCGGGATTGCTTAACCAGTCTGTCAAAGGTCTTTGAATCCTTTTCAATAATATCCCATTTGTTCCACACCAGCAACAACCCGCGGTTATCGTGCTTTACCCGTCGTATAACACGCATATCCTGCGTTGTCAATGGTTCCGTGGTATCCATCATCAAAACGCACACATCGGCCCGGTAAATGCTTCTGAGAGTCCGAAGATTTGAATAGTATTCCACATTCTCCTTCACCCGGGCTTTTTTTCGAAGTCCTGCGGTGTCAATGAGTTTTATTGGCGTACCCTGATATTCAAACACGGTATCAATGGAATCACGGGTTGTCCCTGCAACCTCATTTACAATGGTACGTTCACTTTTCAGCAGTGTATTAACCAAAGATGATTTACCCGCATTCGGTCTTCCGACCACGGCAATGCTCATATCATAGGTATGATAGTTTTTCTTGGGATCATACTCTGAATGCAGGCGCTGCACCACAGCATCAAGAAACTGGGCCATGCCATGTCCATGTACCGCAGATATGGGAAAAGGCTCACCCACTCCGAGCTCCCAAAACGCCGGAATTGCAAGTTCCTGTTCACGGGTATCACATTTGTTCACCGCCAGAATAATGCGCTGGGATGAAAGACTGCGGCGTAACTTGGCCGCAATATCAATATCTGCATACCCGGGAGTATGACGCGCATCAACCATATACACCACTATATCCGCCTCGGCAAGGGCAATATCAACCTGTCTGTTTACTTCAAAATCCAGTTCTTCCTTTGTATCCGGAATCAGCCCCCCCGTATCCATAAGGGTAAAACGAACGCCGTTCCAGAGGGTATCCATATAATTTCTGTCCCGGGTTACTCCCGGTGTATCATCAATGACGGCGATCCTTTTACGGATAACACGGTTAAAAAAAGTTGATTTGCCGACATTGGGCGCACCAACAACGGCAACAACGGGTAATGTATTCACTCAGACCTCTGATCAATTTCCTTTGAAGTTTCACTTTTGCGGGGTTTTCTGCTGTCAAGATATTCCTTTGCAAGCAAGGTCCACCAGGAAGGTTCCCCATATTGTACAAACCTTTCAAAATATTCCTGGGCCTCTTTTTTTTCATTGAGCTCTCTGCAGATAACCCCAAGATTATAATATGCAAAAATATAATCAGAAGTGGCAGTAATCAGTTTTTTTAAATAATTTTTACTTTTTCGCAATCTTCCTTTTCGATATTCAAAGATTGAGATATACCACAGATTCTCCAGAGAAGGATTTCCCAGGTTAACATCAACCCGGATATTTTTCACAAAAAGATTTTCCTGCTGCGGCGTTTGAAGCCCTTTTAATAACTCCACAGGGCAAAATATATCGTTCTTTTTTGGTGAAAAATGCTTGATAAAATAATCACGGACATTTTTTTCAAAGACCTTAAACCCCTTATACTCAGAAAAAAACCACTTTACCAGATAAGAATTAAACCGCGTTATCTCCTTCTTCTCCTTGAGTTTATACTCTCTTCCAAAGAGAAGATTAAACTCGTGTATATGACTTTTGGAATAATCATAATGACGTATAAAAGAGCTGATGCCGTATGTTAAGGACGTTTCAAGGTCGTTTACCGGGGTAAGGGGAACGATGAATGCATTTTCCCGGTAATCATAAAAGGAATTCCCATCCCCGGGAATAAAAAGAATTTTTGGGGCTCCCATATGGATCAGATATTTATTATCAAAAATATAGGGAACAAACTCAAAGATCTGTTTTAAAGCGGCATATACTTTTCTTACTGACACAAATTCTTCATCATAATTATAAAAAAGCGCACTGTGACCGCCGCTGATATTAATCTCCCGTTCAAACAGCTGCTGAACCCGGTTAAGATTATCCCTGATAGTATCCGCCAGCATGGAAGCAGAGATACGCTCCACTTCAGCTCCGATATCAAGTAATTTTTTTCGGAGACGGTCAACCGCCCGTTCGATTTTAAGCTTATCCATCAGAAGAGCGGCAATGGATTCAAAGAATTTCCGTGCCTCAAGACGCTGCTTTCGATCCTCAATCTCACGCATCATCTCTTCAATTTTACGGTCCTGTTTCAACACCCATATCCGTTCACCGGCAAATTCTTTTTTTTGATCAACATTAAAGTATGTTCCACTGGCTGTCTTCTCATTTTTGTAGATGGCCGTATAGCGCACATCATCAACACGGGGAAGGGTAAGCAGCACCCGTTTAATTTGAGGTCCGTGTTCCGACTCAAGATCCAGCACTTCCCGAAGATAGGTATAACGGCCGCGCTGTTTATCCTTTATCTTAACCTCAATATCATCCAGAGCTCCCTTGAGATGTTTGAGCTTATCCAGAATCTGGCGTTTTTCCTCCACCATGGTAAGAATATCAATTATCTCAATAATCCAGTCGGATAGATGATAGAATCTCAGTCCGCGAAGCTGAGCAGTCTCCTGCGCTTCCAGATATAATTTCTGCGTAACATTCTGCACCTGTTGGGGTGCTATGGCAAAATCGATAATAATACGGTATTTGCTGATAAATCCGCGAATATTATTCGCATCCTGACGCAGCGCCTTATCAAGAAGAGTGTGAATCAACTCCCAGTAATTTGTATCTTTTTTTTTCTCAGTCCGGATATTATTCATAAATTATTCAGTATAAATAAGGTTGAATTATATTATACAATAAAAACAATTATTTCCAAGTGAGTAATATACATATTGTCTGAAAAGAATACCGTAATAGTAATAGCCGGTCAAACAGCCTCAGGAAAAACAAGTTGTGCCGTTTCAATTGCCTACCACCTTCAGGGCACGGTTGTATCAGCAGATTCACGACAGGTCTATCGGGGCCTTGATATCGGGACGGGGAAGGATTTGGACGAATATCATTGTCACCCCTCTCCAGTGCCCTATGAACTTATAGATATTGTTGATCCCACCCGAATATATACGCTCTATGAGTATCAGCGCGACTGCTATGAAATATTACGAAAACTCTATGCGAAAAACACTCAGCCCGTGATGTGCGGCGGCTCCGGCCTCTATATTGAAGCTGTTCTCAGCGGATATACTATTCCCAATGTCCCCGAAGATCCCGATCTGCGCAGAAAGCTCGCAGAATTCTCAAAGGAAAACCTGCGTAATCGTCTTCAAACACACTATCCGCACCTCATACCTCAGACCGATACCTCCTCAAAAAAACGTATTATTCGTGCCCTTGAAATCGGGATATTCTCTCACAATCGGAGTGTTTTGTACGGTACTGACAATTATCTACCCCTCAGGCCTGTGATCATTGTACCCTTTTGGGAGAAGGCTGAGCTTATTTCCCGGATAGAAAAGCGTATCGATGATCGTCTCGCTGAAGGGATGGTTAATGAAGTTGCTTCCCTGCTAAATGAGACCGTATCCCGTGACAGAATGAATTTATTTGGTCTGGAATACCGAATTATTACGGAATATATTCTTAAGAAAACCACCTGGAAGACCATGCGTGAACAGCTTTCTGTGGGAATCCGAAGATATGCCAAACGGCAGAAAACATGGTTTCGGGGTATGGAGAGACGGGGATTTACCATTCAGTGGATTCGGGGTAACGATGTGGATGAAGCAATGAAATATATATCAAAAAACCTATAAAAAAAGGCTTCCGAAGAAGCCCTTTTGTTATTCCTCTGAATCCGCCACGGCGGTTTTCCTGTCAACCAGCTCAATGATAGCCATTTCCGCCTTGTCACCGGCCCGGGGTCCTAATTTCAGAATACGTGTATACCCGCCGTCTCTGTCCTTATATCCGGGGGCAATATCCGCTGTAATTTTATGAACCAGCGATCGGTCCTTAATAACACGGGAAACCTGCCGTATTCCGTTCAGCGAGTCTTTTTTTGCGTGAGTAATTAAACGTTCTGCAACACTGCGAAGCTCCTTGGCTTTCGGCAATGTTGTGGTAATTCGTTCATGCTCAAAAAGTGATGCCGCCATATTGGCAAACATCGCTTTGCGATGACTTGCTGTCCTGTTTAATTTTCTTCCTGATTTTAAATGACGCATTATACTATCCTATTTTTTTATTCAAAGTAATCTACACTTCTTCATCATCGCCCATGATATCTTCAATATCCATGCCGAAGGTCAAACCTTTATCGGCAAGAACCTGATTCAGTTCAACGAGTGATTTCCGGCCGAAATTTTTGTATTTCAGCATATCCGATTCCTGATTGCGTACCAGATCTGCCAGGGTTTTTATGTTTGCCGCCCGCAGACAGTTATTGGAACGAACAGATAATTCAAGATCATCAATCTTTGTCTGAAGGAGCTGTCTGAGTTTTTCGGTTTTCTCATCCACAACCTCTTCCTCTATAGATTCGAACTTGGCATCAATATTAATGAGCCGGTCCAGATGATCATAGAAGATTTTGGCTGCATATCCCACAGCTTCCTCAACTTTGAGAGAACCGTCAGTCCACACTTCCATAATAAGCTTATTCAGATCTGCATTCTGACCGACACGCTTATCTTCAACGGTATAATTAACACGGGTTACCGGAGAGAATATTGCGTCAATGGGAATAACCGATGCATCATCTTCTTTTTTGTTGCTGTCCGATGAAACATAGCCTTTGCCATCCTCAACATACATCTCTACCGATGAATCTGCATCATCATTTACGGTGGCGATATGAAGATCGGGATTCAGTACTTCCACATTGGGATTATCTTCAATATCTGCAGCGGTTACAACACCGTTACCCTTAAGGTTCAACTTGAGTGTCTGAGGCTCATCAGCCTTTAGTCGTACACGCAGTTTTTTAATATTGAGGATGATATCGGTGACATCTTCACTGATGCCGTTTACGGTGGAAAACTCATGAAGAGCTCCGTCAATCTTGACCGATGTTACCGCAGCACCCTGAAGTGATGAAAGCATGACACGACGCAGACCGTTACCGATTGTGTGACCCCATCCCCGCTCCAACGGATCAATAATTACTTTACCGTAATTGGGTTCATCATTTGGATTTTCAACAGTAATGCCCTTGGGCATCAAGAGTGATTTCCATTTCATTCATTATCTCCGATAGTTAACTTCTAAACTCTACGTTTCTTGGGAGGTCTGCAACCGTTATGAGGCACTGCGGTCATATCCTTGATCGCCGTCACCTTCAAACCCGCTGCAGCCACTGCCTTTATAGCTCCTTCACGACCGTTTCCCACACCGCGAACATGGATCTCAACGGTTTTCATCCCTTTGTAGAATGCTGCTTCAGCAGCCTCTTCAGCCGCAACCTTTGCAGCAAAGGAGGTACTCTTACGGGAGCCCTTGAAACCTGTTTTCCCAGGCGTGCTCCAGGACACTACATTTCCGTCTTTATCGGAAATATTAACAATTGTATTATTAAAGGTTGCCCGGATATTCACAATCCCCGAGGCCGGAACCTTTTTTTTGTTTTTCTTTATAGCCATATATACAAACCTTCTTGCTGAATCTTAAAACAACCGTTTTCTTCTTTTGCTTGTTTTGGCATTGGTCTTGGTTTTCTGTCCACGCAGAGGCAACCGACGTTTATGACGTTCACCGCGATAACATCCAATGTCCATAAGACGCTTGATCTCCATACGTACCTTCGTACGCAAATCACCTTCAGTCTGATATTCTTCAATCAGGCTCCGAATTTTATCAAGCTTGCTTTCTTCAAGATCTTTTACCTTTGCATCTTCGCTTACTCCGGCTTTCTTTAGAATCTGAACCGCAGTAGTTTTACCAATTCCGAAAATATAGGTGAGCGAGATCACCGCTCTTTTATTATCAGGTATATCAACACCAGCAACTCGAGCCACATTTACTCCTTTTTTTACTTGCCTTGACGCTGTTTATGACGGGGATTCTTCTTACACAGAACCCGTACAACACCATCGCGCTTTATCACTTTGCATTCATCGCACATTTTTTTAACTGACGCTCTAACTTTCACAAATTTCTCCTTACTTATATCGGTAGGTAATTCTGCCCCGACTCAAATCATAGGGGGACAATTCCACCAGCACTTTATCTCCAGGCAGAATACGGATATAAAACATACGCATCTTACCTGAGATATGAGCATCAATAACGTGGTTATTATCCAGCTCCACCTTGAATTTTGCATTTGGCAGAGTTTCCAGAACTTTACCTTCGACTTGAATATTTTCCTGTTTAGCCATTCTTAATCCGTCCCTTTAACGACCCTTTTTTCATAAATCCCTTATAATTTCTCGCCTGTAATTTGGATTCTATCTGCTGCAGTGTATCCATGGCCACACCAACAACAATAAGAATACTCGTACCGCCAAGATAAAATTCAACCTCCATGGCACTGCGCAGCATAAAGGGAACAACCGCAATAAATGCCAAAAACATGGAGCCGGGAAGAGTAATACGGTTTAAAACACCGCTTAAATACTGAGCAGTATCATATCCAGGCTTAACACCGGGAATAAATCCGCCCGACTTCTTGAGATTATCAGAGATATCGGAGGGATTAAAAACAATGGCAGTATAAAAATAGGTAAAGAAAATAATTATCAGTGCAAATACCAGGGAATAATAAAAACCGCCGGGCTGAAAATAGGGGCTGATATAATTCACTGCTTCACCAATAAAACCTTCATTATTCTGAAAAATATTGAAAATGAATCCCGGAAGCATCATTACGGAGGAAGCGAAAATTATGGGTATCACACCGGCCATATTCAGACGCAGGGGTAATACCGTATTCTGTCCCCCCGCAACTCCGCCGCCTACGGAACGTTTTGGTGACTGTATTGGTATTCTGCGGGTTGCCTGATGTATATAGACAATAAACGCAGTAAGTCCCAGTACAACAGCCAGTACAAGGCCGCCGCGAAAGACGTGCATTGCACCCGAAAGTACATCATTAACAACGTTTACCGTCGCATGAGGCAGACGGGCAATAATACCGATGAGTATCATCATGGAAATACCATTACCGATACCGTTATTTGTTATACGTTCACCCAGCCACATTACAAAGAGGGTACCCGTTGTCAAACTTATCGTGGAAATTATTACAAATTGGGTATTTGTAAGAGCGCCATGAACAATATCATGTCCCATGGGTTCACTGATAAGAAACATGCAGGCACCAATTGCCTGTACAAAGGCTATAACCAGGGTCAGGTACCGGGTAATCTGAGTCATTTTCTTTTTTCCCTCAGCCCCCTCTTTCTGCAGTTTATGGAAATAGGGAAAAACCGTTCCCAGAAGCTGCACAATAATTGACGCACTGATATAAGGCATGACGCCCAGGGCAAAGATGGTCGCCTTTTCAAAAGCACCGCCGACAAACATATCGTACATGTCCAGCATGCCTCCGGCTCCACCCCGGCGAACCTCGTCAAACACTGCTGACAGGGCTTCAACGTCAATACCCGGTGTGGGTATATGGCTACCAACCCGATAGATAAGAATCATCAGGACGGTAAAACCGAGTCTTCGGCGAAGCTCCGGCACTTTAAACATATTTAAAAATGTATCAAGCACGGTTCAACACCTCAACCTTTCCACCGGCTTTGGTGATCTTCTCTTCCGCTGATTTGGAGAAGGCATCCGCCTTCACCGTTACGGCAGATGCAATGTCGCCGCGCCCAAGAATCTTAACCGGTTTATTCTCATGTTTAATCAATCCTGCAGCCGCCATTCCGGACGGATCAAAATCAACCATTGATGGATCTTTTGCAGCAGCATTTTCCAGATCAGGAAGATTCACAATCTGAAATTCTTTTTTGAAGGGATTGGTGAAACCGCGTTTTGGAAGACGCTTGATAATCGGCAATTGCCCACCTTCAAAATACGGTTTATGAGTGTACCCGCTTCGTGAACGGGCACCATTATGACCGCGACCGGCAGTTTTACCAAGACCGCTACCGTTCCCGCGTCCTACGCGCTTAGCCTTCTTTACTGAACCCTCAGCCGGTGTCAGTTCATTTAACATCAACATTATTTTGCCTCCACCGTTTCAACATCAACAAGATGACTGACCGCAGTGATCATACCCTTAATACTGGCAATATCATCCTTAACCACAGAAGAATTCATTTTGCCCAGTCCAAGGGCTTTCAATGTATCCTTTTGCCGTTGGGAGCATCCGATCTCACTGCGTCGTTTTGTAATTTTAATTTTCTTAGACATGCTTACGACCTTTCACCTATAGGGTTACACCACGAAGTTTCTCTATCTCTTCCTTTGTTCTCAGAGACAGCAACCCTTCGAGAGTAGCCTTTGACGCATTGTAAAAATTGCGGCTACCGAGATTCTTTGTTAGAATATTATGAACACCTGCAAGCTCAAGAACCACACGTACAGGTCCACCGGCAATTACACCGGTACCTTTGGCGGCAGGTTTCATAAATACATGTCCCGATCCAAATTTACCGTCAATCTGATGAGGAATGGTACCGTCAACAACGGATACGGTATGAAGATTCTTCTTTCCGTCTTCCACTGCCTTTTTGATGGCATCAGCCACCTCGGATGCTTTTCCTACACCAAGGCCGACTTTTCCGTTTTCATCACCAACGGCAACCAAAGCAGCAAAGCTAAAATTACGGCCGCCCTTGACAGCTTTGGAAACGCGGTTAATATTTATCAGACTGTCTTTCAATTCTGTTGTTGTATTTTCAGCCAACTAAAGCCTCCAATTAAAATTGCAATCCCTTTTCCCTGGCTGACGAAGCAAAAGCAGTTACACGTTTGCTGTCATAGGGAAAACCGTTTTTATCAAACACAACGGATGTAATATTATTTTCCTTTGCCTTTTCGGCAAGTAATGCACCAACGGCCTGAGATATTTCCGACTTGGACTTTCCTTCCGTTTCAAGACCAGCATCAAGGCTGCTTGCGGAACAAAGAGTTCGGCCATCAACATCATCAATTATCTGCGCAGAAAAGTTTTTGTTACTCCGAAAGATACTGAGACGGGGACGCTCAGAAGTTCCGGTGATTTTTTTTCTGACGCGGAATGCACGTTTTTTTCTTTTTGCATTTTTGCTAAGTTTCGCCATAGTATCACCTCATAAAACCTGTGTACCCTTAGGCACTGGTTTTTCCTTCTTTTCTAATAATGTGTTCATCGGAGTAGCGAATACCCTTACCTTTGTAGGGCTCCGGAGGACGTATGGACCGAATCTCGGAAGCGACCTGTCCGACAACCTGTTTATCATATCCTGATATGGTCACGGTATTTCCTTCCACTGCAAAGGTAATCCCCTCAGGGGCCTTATACATAAAAGGATGAGAGAATCCTGCATTGATTGTCAGCACATCTCCCTTAACCTGCGATTTATATCCCACACCGTCAATAATAATTTGTTTGGAAAACCCTGTGGATGTTCCAATAACCATATTTTCGATAAGACGGGTCAAAAGTCCCCATTTGGGATAATAGGAAGACTCATCCGCCTCGGCCTGAACCCGAACAGAACCGTCTTCCACCACAACCGTGTATCCTTCAAATATTTCCTGAGAAAGCTGGCCTTTGGGACCTTTTACAGTAACGGAGGAATCATGTACCGTTACTTCACTTTTCTCGGGAATGCTTATTATTTTTTTTCCAACTCGAGACAATTTACTCTCCTCGGTTTACCAGATTTTACCTAAGATTTCACCACCAACGTTCTCTTTACGACATTGGTAATCAGACATAACACCCTTATTAGTAGATACAATACTCATACCCAGGCCGCCCAGTACACGGGGAACATCAGACACAGTGGCATAGACACGTCTGCTGGGTTTACTCACCCGCTGGAGGTCCTGAATTGCCGCCCGCTCATTCTCATCATACTTCAGCAGTATTTTGATCTGACCGGAAGTGCCATCTTCATCCACGAAAGCATATTTGGATATATAGCCGTTTTTACTAAGGAGATCGGTTATCTCTTTTTTTACATTCGAAGCGGGAACAGAGACTGTTCTTTTTCCTGCCCGCACTCCATTTCGTATTATTGTAAACATATCCGCAATAGGATCAGTTACCATTTATTCACTCCTTAATGATCTACCAACTGGATTTAACCACACCGGGTATCTTACCGGCGCTCGCAAGCTCTCTGAAACAGATACGGCAGATGCCGAATTTCCGCATGTACGCACGGGATCTTCCGCATCGATTACACCGGTTGTACTCACGAACACTGTACTTACTTTTTTTATTACATTTTTCTATCAATGCTTTTTTTGCCAAAATAAACCCCTTTACTTCCTGAATGGCATACCCATATTGCTCAGCAGAGCACGGGCATCACTGTCATTCTCAGCGGTGGTACAAATAGTGATATCCATACCCATAATCTGAGAAATCTTGTCACGGTCAACTTCAAGAAAAACGATGTTTTCCTGAATACCAAGAGTAAAATTACCATGCCCGTCAAAAGACTTTCCAGGAACACCCTTAAAATCCTTTACCCGCGGAATCGAAATGGATACAAGCCTGTCATAAAACTCATACATTTTGCGGCCGCGCAGCGTTACCTTACATCCGATCGGCATGCCTTCACGCAATTTAAAATTTGAAATTGCCTTTCGGGCTTTTGTTTCCACAGGCTTTTGGCCTGAAATCACACGAAGGGTATAGAGGGCATCCTCTAAAAGCTTTTTGTTTTGCGTAGCATTACCAACACCCATATTTATAACAATTTTGTCAAGCCTTGGTACTGCCATCACACTGGATTGTCCGATCTCTTCTTTAAGAGCAGGCTTGATTTGGGTATCATAGGCTACTTCAAGACGAGACTTATTCGTTGCTACAGAACTCAATCTAACTGCTCCTTTGACACTGTTGCCACTCTCACTTTTTTACCGTTCTTATCCGTACCGGCACCTATCCTGGTCGGTTTATCCGACGAAGGATCCACAACCATCACATTTGAAATATGCAAAAAGGCTTCCTTTTCGATAATTCCACCTTCGGGATTTTTCTGAGAAGGTTTAACATGTTTTTTTACAATGTTAAGACCTTCAATTTTCACCCTGGTTTTTTCTTTATTCAGTTCAATCACTTTACCTCGGGATCCTTTTTCGGCTCCCGTCATAACCTGAACTGTATCACCTCTCACTATTCTAAACATCTTGTACTCCTTATCACAGGACTTCCGGTGCAAGTGAAACGATTCGCATAAGACCTTTCTCACGCAATTCACGGGCGATGGGACCAAAGATTCGTGTCCCCTTCATCTCACCCGTTTCATTAATAATAACCGCAGCATTGTCACTGAACTTGATAAAGGAACCGTCTCGACGACCGAATTCCTTGGTAGTTCTGACAACCACAGCTTTCTGCACGGAACCCTTAGCCACATTTGCACCGGGTGAAGCATTTTGTACAGCCACGACTATAATATCACCCAACCTGGCATACCGTCTTTTGGCACCGCCTAATACCTTGATGCATTTTACAACTTTCGCACCGGAATTATCGGCAACCCTTATTTTAGATCCAACTTGTAACATTATATCCTCATACTTATTGGTTACTGAGCCTTCTCGATGATATCAACAAGACGCCATCGTTTGGTCTTGGACAGCGGGCGGGTTTCCATTATACGAACCGTATCCCCCTCGCTGCACATATTCTTTTCATCGTGGGCCTTATACTTTTTGTTGAGTCGTACCAATTTACCATACTTAGGGTGTACAACCTGACGCTGAACATTAACGACAATAGTTTTATCAGCCTTACTACTGGTTACTACACCGTTTCGTGTTTTTCTATCATTTCTTTCAGCCATTATTATCTCCAATACAAGCCCTAAGCTTTAGACTTTTCTGTAAGAATCGTTTTTGCACGGGCAATCACTCTTCTTTTTTCTCTGAGCTGGAGAGGATTATCAAGCTGCCCCATTTCTTTTTTGAAACGAAGCTGAAAAAACTCATCCTGGAGCTCATTTATTTTTTCCTCAAGAGAATCTACTGATAGCTCTCGTAACTCTTCAGTTTTCATTATCACCTCAGCTGTTCTCGTTTTTAACCATCTGCGTTTTTACAGGCAGCTTATCCATGGCAA
The DNA here is from genome assembly GCA_051745755.1 of Fibrobacterota bacterium. Lineage (GTDB taxonomy): Bacteria > Fibrobacterota > Chitinivibrionia > Chitinivibrionales > Chitinivibrionaceae > Chitinivibrio. The sequence continues at coordinate 13,116 of JBNJEI010000023.1, read as the reverse complement.
GCTTTAACGCCCGGCATGAATTTTCATGAGTTGCTCCGGCCAATTCAAACATCATGGTACCGGGCTTAACCACGGCTACCCAATATTCCGGAGAGCCTTTACCTTTACCCATACGCGTTTCAGCAGCTTGCGCAGTTACTGATTTCTGGGGGAAAATGCGAATCCATAATTTCGCCCCGCGTTTCAGCGTTCGCATAATCGCAACACGGGAGGCTTCAATCTGCTGAGACGTAATCCATCCGCACTCAAGTGCCTGGATACCGTACTCACCAAAGGATACACGGTTACCCCGGGTAGCCTTTCCTCTCATTCTGCCGCGCTGCTGCTTGCGCCATTTTACTTTTTTTGGAGAAAGCATTTATGTATTCCTTTATTAAATCTTTGCACCATCTGCTTTGTGAGAAAACTTCTCACCCTTGCAGATCCACGTTTTAATACCAATTAATCCATACTGTGTGGATGCGGTTGAATGGGCATAGTCGATATCGGCACGTAATGTATGCAGGGGCACACGGCCCTCACCATACGATTCGTCCCGTGCTATTTCCGCACCGTTAAGTCGGCCCGCCACACGAATCTTAATACCGTCGGCACCTAATCTCATGGCCGTTGATATAGATTTCTTTATAGCGCGCTTATAGGAAACCCGTCGCTCAACCTGACCGGCAATATTATCACCGACCAACTGGGCGTCAAGTTCAGGCTTCTTTACTTCCTTAACATTAATATGGACTTCCTTGCCCGTTATACGCTGAAGTTCAGCCTTCAGCTTTTCAACCTCAGAACCCTTACGACCGATAATAATACCGGGACGGGAGGCACATATGGTCACAGTTACTTTACTCGCAGTTCTTTCTATATAAACGCGGGAAAGACCAGCCTGACCGATACGTTTTGCCAGATACCCGCGTACAAGTTCATCTTCCTTGAGATAATCGGCAAATTTATCATCGCTGTACCAAACAGATTCATGTTCTCTGTTATATCCTAATCGAAAACCTATTGGACTTACCTTTTGACCCAACTATTCCTCCTCACTGGAAACGGTAACACTAATGTGACACAAGCGCTTATTAATTCTGCCTGCTCTTCCCTGGGCTCGCGGACGAAATCTCTTTAATGTAGGCCCCTCATTGATCTGGATACTACTGACAACGAGATTGTCTACTTCGACATTCACGTCGGAATTCATCTCCTCAAGGTTTGCAACGGCAGAACGAATAGCCTTTTCCACATCAACTGAAACCTTTTTCTGAATTGAATAGCGGAGTAAATTCAAGGCTTCGCCAACCTTTTTTCCTCGTACTTCATCAGCCACCAAACGACATTTCTGCGCGGAGGACCGTATATATTTTGCTAAAGCTTTGGCTTCCATCAAAACTACCTCCCTGCCACGCTGCCGGCATGACCACGAAAAGATCTGGTCGGAGCAAACTCACCGAGTTTATGACCAACCATATTTTCCGTAACATACACCGGAACAAATTTATTGCCGTTGTGAACTGAAAAAGTCAAACCCACAAACTCCGGCAGAATTGTAGAACGACGAGACCAGGTCTTTATAACCGACTTCTCGTTATTCTCTACCGCTTTCCGAACCTTTTTAGCGAGATGCTCGTCTACAAATGGTCCTTTTTTGATTGATCTTGACATTTTCTAACCCTTATTTCTTTCTTTTCTTTACGATGTCTTTATCTGAGGGCTTACGCAATTTGCGCGTTTTCTGCCCCTTCGCTTTCTTACCCCAAGGCGATACCGGATGTCCACCGCCGGAAGTTTTACCTTCACCACCACCCATAGGGTGATCAACGGGATTCATAGCCACACCGCGTACGTGGGGTCGACGACCCGTCCACCGAACTCTTCCGGCAGACCCGCTCACTTCATTCATATGGTCAACATTACTGACCTGACCAATGGTGGCGTACAAAGCAGCTCGAAATGCCCGAATCTCTCCGGAAGGAAGGCGAAGCTGAACCTTTTCACCATCCTTAGCCACAACCGTGGCAAAGGTGCCCGCGCTGCGGACCATTTTTCCACCGTTACCTTCACGCATTTCAATATTACACACATCATACCCAGGATAGATCCTACCGAGGGGTAAACGATTACCTTCTTTCGGTTCGGCTTGTTCACCGGATACAATTGTCATGCCCTGCTCCATATTTCTCGTCGCAAGAACATAGCGTCTTTCACCGTCTGCATACTTAACAAGGGCAATATTTGCAGATCGATTTGGATCATACTCAATTGATTCCACAACACCGGGAACACCATGCTTATCGCCTTTAAAATCAACTATACGATACTTTTTCTTGTGTCCTCCGCCACGAAATCTTGAAGTGATACGGCCGTCACTATTTCGTCCGGCAGTCCGCTTTTTTGGCGTAGTCAACGCCTTGTACGGCCTATCGGAAGTAACATCTCCGCGATCCAAAATCCTCTTGTAACGCAGTGTCGGGGTTTTCGGCTTATAACTTTTAATAGCCATTACATTCCTTCCACTTTAAATTAAATCTCACCAAATTCATCAATTGTCTGACCATCAGCCAGGGCAACATAGGCCTTTTTCCAATCTGAGCGCTTTCCCATATTGCGCCCAACACGCTTGGTCTTCCCCGAATAATTACACGTATTTACACCTTTGACAGTCACATCGAAAAGCTTTTCAACAGCAGATTTTATCTCATCCTTTGAGGCATCTTTTCGAACCTTAAAGACGTATTTACTCTCCTGCTGCATTTCAACTGTCTGTTCGGTAATCAAGGGGGAACTGATAATAGAATGGAGTCTACTCACTTTTAAACACTCCTTCAATTTTACGTATCAGGTCCTCATTAACAAAAAGCACCTTTTCAGCATGCACTATATCATAGGTACATACATCACAATATCTCCGAAAGGTGACATTGGCGATATTTCGCCCGGACAGATACACATTCCTGTCCTCATCGGAAATAATAAAGAGCACTTTTTTTCCGGCAAAACCTGCTTTTTGAAGAAACGATGCAATCACCGAGGTTTTTGGTCCGGCAATATCTGAACCGTCAAGAACAGCAACATTGTCTTCCCCGGCCCGTGCAGAGTACGCACTCAGCAGGGCACCTCTTCGCATTTTCTTCGTAAGAGCCTGCCGATACTCACGCGGCTGTGCACCATGGGCTTTACCACCGCGAATCCACAGAGGGGAGGTGTTGGACCCGGCCCGTGCCTGCCCCGTCCCCTTTTGACGAAAGGGTTTCCGACCGCCACCGCGGACCTCTGAACGCCCCTTTGTCTTTGCAGTCCCCTGCCGTTGATTCGCAAGATACGCTTTCACCACGGAATGAACCAGTGTTTCATTAACCTCACAGCCAAAAACTGACTCAGGCAAACTTACACTGCTTTTTGCATCACCGTTTACGCTATAAACTTTTGCTTCCATTGTCTAACTGCCTATCCTTTTACTACACTTTTACGTATACAGAGCAGACCGTCCTTCTTACCAGGCACAGACCCCTTCACAAAAACGAGCCCCTTTTCGGAATCAACGGAAACAAGTTCCAATCCCAAAACGGTTTTCCTTTTGTTCCCGTATTGTCCGGCCATCTTCACCCCGGGAAATACGCGGGAAGGATCCGAACCGGCACCAACAGAACCTCTGGCCCTCTTATTTCTGTTACCATGAGTCATCCGGCCAATGGAAAAGCCATATCGCTTTACCGTTCCGGCAAACCCACGCCCCTTGGTAACACCTGCAACATCTACATAGGAAACAGATTCAAAGACTTCTGCCCCAACCTTCTGTCCGGGCTCAAACTCTTCGTCCGCTTCCACGGGAAACTCCCGTATAAACCGTACAGGCTCTGAACCATACTTTTTGGCATGACACACTTCGGCTTTGGTTGCAGACTTTTCCTTCACTGCTTCAAAACCAAGCTGAACCGCATCATACCCGTCAACGGTTTCGCGCTTACGCTGCAAAACCACATTGCCGGCTATATCAATAACCGTAACGGGCAACACAACCCCTGTGTCGGGATCGATAATGCGCGTCATACCAGCTTTTTTTCCTAATAACCCATGCATCCTAATCTAACCTACCTTTTCACACTTTAATTTCAACATCCACACCAGCCGGCAGATCAAGTTTCATAAGCGAATCAACTGTCTGAGGAGTTGACTCTACTATATCAATAAGACGCTTATGAACCCGTGTCTCAAACTGCTCACGCGACTTGGAATTCACGTGGGGAGAACGATTCACAGTATATACCGTTTTCTTGGTGGGAAGCGGAACCGGACCAGAAATTCTGGCACCGGCACCTTTTGCCGTCCGAACAATGTCGGAGGCAGACTTATCCAGGATACTGTGATCGAAAGACTTAAGCCTGATTCTAATTTTTTCGCCAGTCACTATAACTCCTACTATTCAATTATTTCAGTTACAAGACCCGCACCAACTGTTCTTCCGCCTTCACGGATCGCAAAGCGAAGCTCTTTTTCCATGGCAATGGGGCAAATGAGCTGAACATTAAATGTAGCCTTATCACCGGGCATAACCATATCAACACCTTCTTCAAGGGTGATATCACCGGTAACATCGGTGGTACGGAAATAAAACTGAGGACGATATCCGCTGAAAAATGGCTTATGACGACCACCTTCTTCTTTGCTCAGCACGTACACTTCAGCCTTAAACTTCGTGTGAGGCGTAATGCTTCCGGGTTTCGCCAGAACCATACCGCGCTCAACCTGATCACGGTTAATACCACGAACAAGACACCCGACATTATCACCGGCCTGTCCTTCATCAAGAAGCTTGCGGAACATTTCAACACCCGTAACAGTTGTTTTCTGCGTATCCTTGATACCGACAATTTCAACATCATCATTGGGATGAATCACGCCGCGTTCAATTTTACCTGTAACAACCGTACCACGCCCCTGAATGGAAAAAACATCCTCGATGGGCATAAGAAAATCCTTATCAGTATCACGCTCAGGAGTCGGAAATGTTTCGTCAATGGCCTTCATAAGCTCAGCGATGGAACCGCGGCCGATTTCTGACTCATCACCCTCAAGAGCCTTAAGGGCGGAACCTTTAATAACAGGTGTTTCCTCATCAAACTCATATTCAGCCAAAAGCTCACGAACTTCCATTTCAACAAGCTCAAGAAGCTCCTCATCGTCAACCATATCAACCTTATTAAGGTATACTACGATCTTGGGAACCCCCACCTGACGGGAAAGCAGAATATGCTCGCGCGTTTGAGGCATGGGACCGTCTGCAGCAGACACCACAAGAATTGCACCGTCCATCTGAGCAGCACCGGTAACCATGTTTTTAATGTAGTCGGCGTGACCGGGACAGTCTACGTGAGCATAGTGACGATTTTCAGTCTCGTACTCAACGTGCGCCGTTGCAATTGTAATACCGCGCTCTTTCTCCTCCGGGGCATTATCAATCTCATCAAACTTACGCTCATCACCAAATCCATTTGCCGCCTGTGTAGTACAGATTGCAGCTGTAAGCGTGGTTTTACCATGGTCAACGTGACCTATGGTCCCCACATTCATGTGGGTCTTATTACGATCAAATTTTACTTTAGACATATGTCTAATCCTCCTACACAATAATAATTGTTAACTTTATGTAATTATTCCTAAAAAACCCTGCCAATCCGCCTCAATATACTTTCTTCCATCTTTGGATCACAATGCTGATAATCAGAAAATGTCATTGTATAATTGGCGCGCCCCTGACTCATGGACCGAATATCGGTGGCATAACCGATCATTTCCGCCAGAGGAACCTCTCCGTTTATATACTGACGTCCTTCCTGCATATCCATACCGGTAACCACTCCACGCCTGCTGTTTAAGTCGTTTATAATAGATCCGACATACTCTTCGGGCGAAACAATTTCGATTTTCATCACCGGTTCGAGAATAACACCGCCAGCCTGAGAACACAGTTCGCGAAAGATCGCGGATGCACCAACGCGACAGACCAGCTCTGTAGTCTCATCCTCATCAACAACGACTTTTTCAAGAATGACCCGTATCCCAAGCAGAGGAAATCCGCTTTTTTCTCCACCGGTTAAAGAAACACGCACCCCATCTTCACAGGCAGCAATATATTCGGCAGGAACGGTATGGGATGGAGTAACCCTGCTTTCAAAGCAGACATCATCACCGGTATTTCCCAAAGGCTCCACACGCAGTGCCAGGGTAACCGACTGCTGTTTACCTGCAAGATACTGAGAAAACCGCTTTTCCTCCGCAGCAGTCCCTTTTATGGTTTCACGGTACGCTACCCGTTGCGCCCCAACGCGAATATCCACACCGAAATCACTGCGCAGACGCTCAACAAGAACCTGAAGATGCAATTCCCCCATCCCTGATAACAACCGCTGCCCCGTCTCCTTATCTTCCGAGACAGTGCACGTGGGATCCTCAGCCTGAAGCCGCTCAAGAGCCTTGTCCAGATTATCCGTATCATCGCTGTTTTTGGGTTCAAAGGAAACGGAGATAACCGGCTTGGCAAATTCAAGGCCTTCAAAAACCACCGGCGCAGTCTCATCACTCAGGGAATCCCCGGTGGTAGTCCATTTCAGGCCAACCACGGCTACAATATCTCCGGCGCGGATTTCCTCTATCTGCTCCCGCTTATGGGAATGCATACGGAATATGCGGGTAATCTTTTCCTTCCTGCCGTTGCGACCATTGAGCAGGCGTCCCTTTGTACCGGCCACCCCGGAATATGCACGTAAATAGGCGATGCTACCCACATGCTCATCTGATTCAACCTTGAATACCAACGCGGAAAAGGGCTGAGAACAGTCTGGTGCGCGCGTCTCCTCCTTCTCGGTATCCGGCGCAATCCCTACCACGCTTCCCCGGTCAACCGGGGACGGCAGGTAACGTGTCACCGCATCAAGCAGCTGCTGAACCCCTTTATCCTTAAAGGCAGATCCGCATAAAACGGGAGAAAAACCGCCGGCGACAACCGCCTTACGAATGACCCGATGCACCATATCGCAGGGTATGGAGGATTCCTCAAGAATACTCTCAAGAAGCTCCTCGTCGTAATCGGACAATTGCTCAAGCATATGTTCCCGATGTTCCTCGGCAGCCTCCAGAAACTCCGAAGGGATTTTTTCCCGCACAACCTGAGACCCGTGATTCTCCTCGGAATAATAGAGGGCTTCCATGGTAATAAGATCGATAACACCCGAAAAATCAGCACCGGATCCCATGGGTATCTGGACAGGTACATGGGTACCGGTCAGTTTTTTCTCAAAAGTGCCCAGAGCCTTAAAGAAATCCGCCCCAACCTTATCCATTTTATTCATAAAGCAGATGCGGGATACGGTATAGGTATCAGCCTGATGCCATACGGTTTCCGACTGAGGCTCCACACCTTCAACAGCATCAAAAACAGCCACCGCACCGTCAAGTACACGCAGCGACCGCTCAACTTCCACGGTAAAATCAACATGCCCCGGCGTATCAATAATATTGATTACCGTGCCGTTCCACTCACAGCGGGTGGCAGCCGAGGTAATAGTTATACCCCTTTCCCGCTCCTGGGCCATCCAGTCCATTGTGGCATTACCGTCATGAACCTCACCAATACGGTGAAGCCGCCCTGTGTAAAAGAGAACACGCTCCGTAGTGGTGGTTTTCCCCGCATCAATATGGGCGATTATACCAATATTTCTCAAATCTTTTATCGCTTCATTCTTCTGACTCATATCCGCCCATCCATCTGTGGATCCGAAAATAATTTCCGTGTAAAATATATGAAGGCACGGTGTATTTCAACTTCTAAAGAGAATGCTTTTGTCCGTGCCATTGAAGATGCCTGAGAGCATGAAGAGTTGTGTGCTCACGGACTGTATGACGATCTCCCCCAAAATGATGCGTATATTCCCATGTGCTGTCCTGAAAAACCACGGCGATACACACGGTTCCCACGGGTTTTTCCAAAGTTCCCCCTCCCGGCCCGGCAATACCCGTAACAGATAATCCCCAGGTGGATGAAAAAAGATTCCTGACCCCGCGGGCCATCTCACCAGCCACAGCGGGGCTCACGGCTCCGAAGGATTGCAGGGATTGACGGGAAACGGCCAATACGTCTTCCTTTATGCGGTTTTCATAGGCAATAACACCGCCCCGAAACCATGAAGAAACTCCGCTGAGGGACGTGATTTCACTGCCGATCATACCTCCTGTGCAGGATTCAGCCACAGCAAGGGTGGATGCCGCAGCGCAGAGAATACGACCGATCTCTTCCACGGAATTATGCAAGATAGACATACACACCCCGGTATATCGCGTAGATAATATGGAGTGAAAATGCGGAGAGCACTCCCGCACAGATGTCATCCATCATAATACCAAGGCCGCCGCCGATCTTTTCAAAGGGATACACCGGCCAGGGCTTCACTATATCAAAAAACCGAAAGAGAACAAACCCGGTTACCAGTGAAGCAGCGGAGATCTCCCATATGTGTCCGATGAGTGCAAAGGTCATAAGCTGCCCGACAACCTCATCAATAATAATATGCGGAGAATCATCTTCACCAAAGATTTCACGTGACTGGGAACTTACCCATACGCCAAAAAGAAACAGCACAAAAAGAAACAGCACAAAAACACGAAGGGAATCGAGTTGAAAAAACTCAGCGGTATGATCACGCAGAAAATACATACTGACAATGGTAACCAATGAGCCGAGGGTCCCAGGAGCAAGGGGAAGACACCCTATGTAGAAAACAGTGGAAAACAATTTCTTTACCGCAAGCATCATATTTTTTCTCCCATATAGACTGTCCTCCGCTCTCCGAGAGCGGTATCAAGGGTTCGTTTATCCGCATAATCAATTTCCATACCCGCAGAAAGCCCCCGGGCAAAGCGACTGATTCGCAGTGAATCAAAGGATTCAAGAAGCTTCAGAATATAATGGAAGGTTGTTTCGGCCTCACCGCTGCCGCCCAGACCGATAATAACCTCGGTCACATTCTGCTGTCTGATACGGTTTTTCAGGGTATGCAGAAAAAGTGAGCTGACCATAACCCCCTTCATTGGAGAAAGAAGCCCACCCAGAACATGATACACCCCGGTATAGGAGCTCTCACGTTCTATGCTCCACATATCCTGAGGTTTTTCCACAATACACAGAAGCGACTCCTCCCGGCGGGACGAAGCGCACACCGCACACAGCTCATCTTCACACCAGGTATTGCACACATCACAGCGACGCATATTCTGTGCCGCATCCTCCACAGCCCGGGATAATTCCCCCGCCAGTACGTCACGGTTTTCCAGAATATACATGGCCATGCGCCAGGCGCTTTTTTCTCCAACGGAGGGAAGTTTTCCCAGGGCTGACACCAAATGCTGAAGCGAATCGGCCATATTACATCCCCGGAATATTCATACCGCCGGTAATACCGCCGAACATATCATCACTCAATTCCTTTGCTTTCCTGCCGGCTTCCGCATAGGCAGCAAGAACAAGATCCTCCAGCATCTCAACATCATCAGGATCCACAGCCTCAGGATCTATCTGAATGGACTTCATCTCCTGGGATCCATTCAAAACAACCTTCACCATTCCGCCGCCGGCAGTCCCTTCGATCTCCTTTTCCGCAAGCTCCTCCTGAGCCTTCATCATCTGGGACTGCATTTTCTGAGCTTTTTTCATCATTTTGTTCATCTGTTTTGACATAATTCACCTCGGTTTATTCTTAAATTACCGTGCCCTTAAAGACATCAATAACATCTTCAATAACAGGCTCTCGTTTAATTTCATCTGAAATATATGATTCATGCTTATGGGAGGGGATATCCGGTGCAGCCGAAGGAGACGGGGACACCTGCGTTTCCCCTGGGGAATCAGCAGCTTCAGCGCCATCAGCTGCTGCAGTAATATGCAGGGTAAGCCGGGTGCCGCTGAAATCATACAGCAATGCCTCTATGAGCTCCCGGTTTTTGGGATTGGACAATTCCTTTTGCTGAAAGGTATGCATGGGAGAAAAACGGATATCGATGGAATCACGGTCAAATTCGACAACCGTCCCCAAAACCATCCAGGATCCAAGAACCGGACGTTTTTCACACAGGAAATCCTGAAATGAGCGCCAGAATTCCGCAGCCGCTTTTGTGTCTGTGCTGTTGTAGCGCCCCCTGGGAGAACTCTTCCTGTCATCAGAGACCGACTTTTCCCCGGGCGCTGCATGACTGTCTTCGTGTCGACTTTTTGGAGAATCCTGAATAACCGGATCTGTATCAGCCGCCTCCGGGGCAGGGGTGGGTGGTTGTATATATTCCGGAGTTACGGATTCAGGGCTTTTTTTTTCACCCATCCCTTCTTCATCCAGTCGGGAAAAAAGCTCCTCCAGAACAACCATTTTATCAAGCCTGCACATCTTTATCAGAAGAAGCTCAACCTGAAACCGCGGCAGGCTGCTGCGGTTCATATCGAGCTCACACTGGCGAAGGAGCTCAATAAAACGAAGAATATCACCTTCACGAAAATCGGCATAGCCGTACTCCCGGTCTTCAACAAAATTAAAGAGTACGCGCCGCAGATACTCCATAAAACCAAGAATAAACTCTTTAAGATCATACCCCTGATTCAAACATTCCTTCAGGGCTTCCACACACTCCCGGGGCTTTTCCTGTGAAACATATGAAAGAAGCTGGTTGTACACATCCTCCGTAATAAGACCCAGAGCTTTTTCTGTATTTTTGAGATCAACCCGATCTCCGCAAAACGCCAGGGCCTGCTCAAAAAGGGAAAGGGAATCGCGGACACTTCCCTGCGCGCGCGCTGCGACAAGCTCAAGGGCGGCCTGATCAAAATCAAGATTCTCCGCACGGCAGATTTTTTCAAGGTTTCTCACCAGGGTTTCCAGGGAAAGCGACTTAAAATCGAACCGTTGACACCGTGAATGAATCGTGTCGGGTATTTTATGGGGTTCCGTGGTAGCCATTATGAATACAACCCGGTCGGGCGGCTCTTCCAGGGTTTTTAAAAAGGCATTGAAAGCCTCGCGGGAAAGCATATGCACTTCATCAATAACGTATATCTTATACATACCTTCATAGGTACTGTAGGATACACTGTCACGGAGTTCCCGGATATCATTTACACTGTTATTGGAGGCACCGTCAATCTCCACAACATCAAAATTATTACCTTCCACAAGAGATCGGCACGAAGAACATTCTCCGCAGGGTGTGCTGGTGGGCCCCTGTTCACAATTGAGTGCACGGGCGAGAATACGTGCCATGGTGGTCTTTCCCACGCCGCGGGTTCCGGCAAATATATAGGCATGCGCCACGGTGTTTTTTTCTATGGCCCGCTGCAGCGTTTCAACAACATGCTCCTGTCCAAGGACCTCTTCAAAGGTTTTGGGACGAAATCTTCGTGCAAAAACTTTATAGGACATGAAACCTCATCAAGGTTAAAACTGAGCAGACACAGGGAATATATATTAAAATAATACAAATGCGAATTGAATATTTTATGTAAAGAAAAAAGGGGCCAAGCACCCTGCGTCACACGGCAACCATCGCTTACCGTTGCTTCCTTCCGGACCTGGCGGGGTTCACGAGGCAGCCATTGAGCAGGACCTGACCCGCATAATATGGCGGAGAGAGAGGGATTCGAACCCTCGGTACACTAGGTGTACACACACTTTCCAGGCGTGCTCCTTAAGCCGGACTCGGACATCTCTCCTGATTATTCCAAACATCTTCGGCTCTAATATAGTTGTTTTATTTGTAAAATTCAATATTTTCAATAAATAAATCGAAATTCACTTAATGTATAGTATATTTATGTATGCACAAAAGCTGTGAAGCCAATCTAAAAAAGGAGTAACATGGAAGTAATCTGCTGGGGAGTACGCGGCTCCCTTCCCTCTAGCGGACGAGCCTATTCACAATACGGTGGGGATACAACCTGTATCGAAATCCTTTCCCGCAGGGGCACACGAATAATCATTGACGCCGGTACCGGGATTCGGAAACTGGCACGAAATATAAAAAACGATACAGCAAAGACTATCAATCTTTTACTGAGTCATTATCATCTTGATCATATTATGGGTACCCCTTTTATTCCGCAGCTGTTCAACAGGGAATACCACTTTAATATTTTCGGCCCGGCTACAGAAGGGGCATCTAATGTCCGCACCCCCTTTGAAACAACAATCTCTCCCCCCTATTTCCCCCTGGCGCTTGAAAATAAGGCTATTCAGGCCCATATCGACTTTCACACCATTGGGGAAACCACCCTCAGCATAGGAGATTTTAAAGTCTCAACAATTCGGCTCAGTCACACCAACCGGGGCGGTCTTGGGTTTTGCATAGAAGAGGATGACAAGAAATTTGTGTTTCTTACGGATAATGAGCTGCGCTTCAGCCATCCCTGCGGACGGAACTACCATGCATATACAGCGTTTGCCCGGAATGCTGATCTACTCCTGCACGATGCCCAGTATACCACACAGGAATATGAAAATCACCGCGGCTGGGGACATTCAAGCATTGCCCAGGTAATTGACTTCGGTAAGGAAACCGGAGCCCGTAAGGTTGGCTTCATACATTACGATATTGACAGAAATGACACTGAGATCAATCAATTGTACAAGGGTCTCAGCACTACGGAACACCAGGATTTTATCCCTGTACATCAGGAACAGCGGTTTACCCTGTAATAAGATATACGATCCGCCGGAACATAATAATACACACGATCCCCGCACTGATTCCTGCAAGATTTGCAAGAAAATCATCAAATACTGCGTGACGCCCGGTGATGAAAAGCTGCAGCGTTTCGTCCAGTGCGGCATAGGATATAAGTACCAAAATGATTCTGCCGGGGCTCCACCAACCGCGCTTTATCTGATTACCTAAAACGGTAAACCAGAATAACAGGGTTAGGACAAAATACAAAATAAAATGTATTTCCTTATCCAGATTCTGAAATCGGTTTGTCGGAATATATTCACCGGGCAACGAGGTAACAGCAAACATAAAAATCCACCAGCAGACAAAGGCTGTTTTGCACGCCATACGGGCTGCGGAAATGATTTTAAAGTTTCTCCCCATGCAATA
>JBNJEI010000022.1:0-43389 GCA_051745755.1 Fibrobacterota bacterium | reverse complement strand
CGTAAAGGTGGCATCTCAGTGCGTAAAGGTGGCATCTCAGTGCGTAAAGGTGGCATCTCAGTGCGTAAAGGTGGCATCTCAGTGCGTAAAGGTGGCATCCCCTGAGTGTCTATATTAAGTGAGACAGATTCTTATATTATATTTAGTGTAATTCAGGGCAGGAGAGGGGAATGCAGGAAACCACCCACTGTGACGGAGTTGGGCTGAAAGAAAAGAGGAATAGTTGGCCACGGTTTTGTGTCTGACGTCACTCTGTATAATAATCTATCAAACCAAATCGCCTGATTTTTGCTTCCTCAGAAAAAATGGGATACGTACCCGTGCCAACTGTGTATATTGATAGGAGACGTTTTTTTTAACACGGAGATATGTATGAGTACAACTGATTATGGATACGGCAAAAAGGTTTCTGTACCCTTTGATGAAGCAAAAGACAACATAACCGAAGAGCTGAAAAAAGAAGGCTTTGGAATACTTACAGAAATTGATGTGCAGGCCACTCTCAAAAAAAAGCTTGACGTGGATTTTAACCGCTATGCTATTCTGGGTGCGTGCAATCCCCCCAATGCATTAAAGGCCCTCCAGGCGGAGATTGAAATCGGTCTTATGCTGCCCTGCAATGTTATTGTCTATGAAAAAGAGGGGAGTGTTTTTGTTTCTGCGGTTCAGCCCGCTGTTGCCATGGGTATGATTGACAACGACGAATTGAAGGAGATTGCGGAATCCATCGGGAAAAAGCTCAGAAAATCCATTGATAGTCTGTCCTGATCTCATTTTTATCTGTACGCCGGGAGTCTGTTTTCAAAAATTAGGGCTCTAAAGAACCTCTGAACAGGACGGAGTACAGGATTTATTTCATTTTTCAGATCGGCAAACACCCCGCAGGCGGGGTGTTTTTTCACGTCTACCGCAAACGTCCTATGGTCATCCCAAATGCTCTGCCTTTTTTCGGCAAAAATTATTATCAGCCCGTAGACACTTCTGTTTTAAAAGTTGTATTATATCACATAATAGCGTGTTATGAAAATCTTTAAATTTTTTAAATAAGGTTTTCAACAGGGGGAAATGGGGAGCTTAGGTGTGGTCTTTTCTCATTTCCATAAGTTTTTCATACTCATGGGGAGAATCGAGTTTCCGGATATCGGTAAATGATCCCCGGGGCTGGTTCTTCAGCTCATCCAGCACGGCGATAACCCGTTCAGCCGCTTCCTGCGGAGGAAGCATGGTTCCCTGCTTTTTTGCTTCAATTATTCTGTTCAAAGCGGTGAATTTTGTATTGTCCGCTTCCGTTCGCAGGTAGCGCGTCATGGGAGTATCGATAAGCCCCGGAGCAAGGGAGCTGATATGGGTTTTTTCGGGGAATTCGTGGGCATAGAGCTGTCCCAGCATATTAAGTGCTGCCTTGGACAGGGCATAGCTGCCCCAGCCGCGGTTGCCGAGAACCGCTGCACCGGAAGAAATAAGTATGATCTGTGCGGGAAAACGGCCGGTGTTGAGAAACCAGTCAAGAAGATTTTTCTGGGCCCAGACATTGATATCGAAGACTGAGCGCAGTTCTTCCAGGGGGGTATCCCGCATATCCTGTATCTCAGAAAGCGTTCCCGCATTCATAATGACAAGATCCGGATGACGGACATCGCCCAAAAGCTCATCCATACGGGTAGGTACGGAGTCAAAATCGGTGAGGTCGCAGGATACATGATGAACAAAGGATAGATCCGGTCTTCTGCGGCTGACGCCGTATACGGTATAGTTTTTACTGTGAAGAGCCTGGGCAAATCCCCTGCCCAGTCCGCTGCTTACACCGCTGATAAAGGCTGTTTTCATAGATCCTCCACAATTTATTCCCAGCGGGGAAGGGTATCCACCATATCAAGATCAAAAAACAAGGAGAGGGCAAGCCAGTCCTTTTCGGGAAATCTGATGCTCCCCGTATCTTCAGATCCGTATTTTGAGATCAGGCGTTTTTCAAGATCCCGGTTGAGATCAAGCACCCCGATACCGCGCATTCCCCAGTTTTTAAACAGACGGGACTCAATTTCGTAAAAGGAAATTAATTTGAGTTCACTGTGGCGGGTATCACGGAAAATACGCATAACTGTTTCGTTTAATTCATCATAGGGGCCTTCCAGGATCTGCAGAAAATGACTTTGGGATGTGAGCAGTACACCGCTGATATCGTTATCGCGGTTTTTGTCTTTGCTTTTCTTCATTATATCCTGGACCATCTCCCAGGTAATATGTTCGGCAATTCTGCTTTTGTACACTATTCGATACATATAACCTCCGCAGTATCAAAATAATTAATCATATCATTGCGAAATACCGTTTTGGGTAAAAAAACTCATCCATTTTATTTTTTCAGTTCAATCACCATAAAATCGGCGGGAAAGAGATTCCTCAGGCAGCTTCTCTCGTAAAAAAATCTTAGGGAGGGGGAATTGAAAAGAGGTTCAAGTATATGATTATAAAAGAGAACCCCCTTTTCAAAGAAGAGCTTCTGCGTAGTGATATCCGAAAAAAGGGTGGGGAAATAATAGTTTCGATGGCCATGGCGGCTTGACGTAAAGTATTCAAGGGTGCGCAGGGAAAACAATTTTTTGTGTGTGGGGTCATCATAGTTTCTGCGTGAGGAAAAATGCGGCACCCGAATGCAGACCGTGCCCTGCGGCCTGAGTATGCGGTATATTTCCTGCATAAGGGGTATATAGTCAACATGCTCCAGGATATCCTTGCAGAGTATATAGTCAAACTCCTCATCGGAAAAGGGGAGGGGAAGATGTTCCACATCGTGAACCATGTCAACCCCGGGAAGGGATATTTTGTCCAGGTTTGTCCATCCTCTTCGTATATCTGCCCCGCATCCGAGGTTGAGTTTTTTTCCCGGAATATCTCCCAGATTCTGCAAATGCCTATCCATGAACGTATTCTCCTTCGGCCCGTTTTTCAAAGGCCTTTTTAATCTGCTGTGCGGAGAGTACGGACAGAATAAGGGCCAGAATTATAAGAATACCCGCTGTGGCTGCAAGAAGATATTTCTTTTCGTCACCACCCAGAAAGACAGTCATTTGATAGATCAGGGCAGCCAGGGTGGTAATAAGCATAAACAGGGCGGGCAGGGCCGTAAAGAGGGCGGGGCGGTTTCGTTTTACCAGCCAGGTGGTGGCCACAATAAGCACCAGGCTTGCAATAAGCTGATTTGATGCTCCGAATACCGGCCATATTGCCTGCCAGTTTCCCACAGCGAGCAGTCCCGCGGCACAGCCGATGGCTGCGGTCATGATATATTTGTTTTTGAAGGGGGGGATATTGAAGGTATCGCCGAAGAGGTCACTGCCGATATACCGGGTAATCCGCGTGGCGGAATCCAGAGTGGTCATAACAAAAATATTGAGAATTGTGGTACCGATCAGCATGCCCAGTGACCCGAAAATGGGCCGTGTAAGTTCCCCGTATCCTGTGCCAAAGGCAAGGAGCGGTCCTCCTTCTTCCATAAGCTGAAGAAACCGGAATTCCACGGGGCCAAAATCCCAGGTAAGCCCCGCGGTAACACACAGCACTGCAAGTATGGACAGCAGGGTTTCTATAAGCATGGATCCAAATCCGATGGGACGGGCATCGCGCACCCGGGGAAGTTGTTTTGAGGTGGTTCCGCTGGCTATAAGGGAGTGAAAGCCCGATATGGCTCCGCAGGCAACGGTTACAAAGAGCATGGGCCATAAAAATCCCGCCGAAGAAGACATCCCCGTGGTGAGAGGTGCGTTTATTTCGGGACGGGTGATCAATACACCGAGAATTCCGAAGAAGAGACCGAAAAACAATACTGCACCGGAGAGGTGATCCCGGGGCTGCAGGATGAGGGTCACCGGGGTAACCGAAGCGATAAGACCGTAGATAAGCAGAATGATGATCCACCAGTTTTCGGCATGCTCCACGGGAAGGTTCACGGGTACGGCGTAGCCGAGAACAATAAGCCCCACAAGCATGGCTGTGCCCAGAAGTGTGACGGGAATAAGGGGAAACTGCACGGTATAGATAAGCCAGCCGGTCAGCATGGCAACGGGGATAAGGCCGAAGGTGGGAACCACCAGCTCCGGGGTGGTGGTCAGGGTTTTTCCCGCCACGGCGGCAAAGACAGCCACCACAAGAATCAGCGCCAGAAAGGCAAAGAGTGAAAAGAGGATCCGGCTGCTGCGCCCCATGATTGATTCTGTTATGGCCGTGATGGATTGCCCCTGGTTTTTTATTGAAATAATCAGGGAGGTATAATCGTGAACGGCACCAAAGAGTATGCCCCCAACAAGGAGCCAGATAACCGCCGGAAGCCATCCCCAGAGTGCGCAGGCAGCCACGGGCCCGATGATGGGGGCGGCACCGGCAATGGAGGAGAAATGGTGTCCGAATAATACCGTCCAGTGCTTTGCCGGTACATAGTCATCGCCGTCATACTGCGTATGCGCCGGGGTGATCATATCATCATCAACGGTAATCCATTTTCGAATCAGCGGACTGTAGAAGCGGTATCCCAGAAAGAGTACCACAAGGGCAGCACATAACACCACTACACTGTTCATTGCATCTCCTTTTTCTGCGCCGTAAGTATAACAAAACACTGAATACCCCTGCCGTTTCCGCATTCCGTCAGGCCTTCACCGGTGGTAGCAGTCATACCGATGTCTGCAACAGACATATGACACAGGCGTGCGATATTTTCCTTTATGGCATCAAAATGAGGTAAAAGCTTTGGGGTCTTGGCCTCCAGGGAAAAGGAGAGATGCTGAATCACGTAGTCTTTCATATCCGCAAGGGCCGCCTTGAGATAGACGGAGCTGTCGGTTATATTTTTATCAAGGCAGAGGGTGTCTGCTTTTTTCCCGAGAACGGGAATCCCCGTGATACCTGACACGGCGTTTGTCAGTGCATGGAGCACAACATCGGCATCGCTGTTTCCGTCCAGCCCCCGTTCACCCGGAATAGTGATCCCGCCCAGAATCAGCTCTCTGCTGTTGTTTGGGTCCTGACAGAAGCGATGTGAGTCCTGGCCTATGGCTGCTTTGAACATATTTACGTCCTTTGTAATTTTTTCACAGTCTTAAAATGTGTTTTCAATACTTTGAAAATAGTATTGTATCCATGGGTTTCGCAATATTTCTGAGCCACGGGGATAACCCGGTCAGCACAGCCCAGGGGAAAACTCATGCCGTATTCTCTACTGAGGGCGCGGATTTTTTTGACAAATATGCTGCGGGCAATAATGGATGCCGCCGCAATTGATATCTCCTTTTCCTCGCCCCGGGTTTCTGCCGTTATGGAGATGGAGTCCAGCCCTCCCACGGAGTTTGTAATATGTTCCACGGGCCCGAATTTATCCGCCACGGCACAGGGAATGTGCACATTTTCTTTTCTGAACTCTTCATACAGATCGGCAATAACCCTCCCGTGCATCCAACCCAAAAGCTTATTCAGATTCTGTATATTTTTGTAGAGCTGGTTGTAGGTTTCCATCTTCGGGGCTACAAGGGAGTAATGACGGGGCCATTTTTTTTGGAGTTTTTGTGCAATTGCAGCAATTTTGTCGTCTTTGAGACGCTTGCTGTCCATAACCCCGAGATCTCTGAGTTCATCCGCCATGGCAGAGGTTTCCACAAAGAACCCGCAGCAGACCAGAGGGCCGAAGAGATCCCCCTTGCCCGCTTCATCGGTTCCGATGCAGGGACGGAATTTCCCCACCTTTCTCTGCAGAATATAATCCAGGGCCTTTCGGGAAAGCGGACTTTTGCTGTTGTCCACGGCAGACAATCCTTTTTTCTTTGAATGATAGAGGGTTATCTTTGCTGTTGAATCCTGCCCCTCAACTTCAAACAGGGTGCCGTAGGGAATGTCCTTCTGCTTTTTTATGAATATTCCTTCACGAAGAAGGGAGGTCTGTGCCTGCTGTATTGCCGCAGCTATGGGGGGAATATGGGAGCAGTTTTCCATGGTGTGCCTCGTTATGCAGGGTCCGGGATATCAGACAGGCCGATCTTCCCCCGTGCTATTTTGCGGATTGTTTCTATCTGGCTTTGTTTTCCCAAAACAAGAAGTTCGTCATCCCTCTCAACACGTGTCATTGACATGGGATTCATCTGAATAGTCCCGTTCTTCTTTATTCCGATAACAATGAGGTTTGTTTTCTGCGGAATCTGTGCATCCCGCAGCAGGACATTTTCCAGATCACTTTTGGGAGAAACAGATACAAATTCAATACGAAAATTTTCATCCCCCACCTGGGTGATAATATCAAGAAAACTTTCGATATCCGGCTTCAGAGCGGTGGTTGTGAGGCGCTGGGCGGCAATATCAATCTGTGATATAATTTTATCCGCCCCCGCTTTTTTCAGTTTCTTTTCACTGCTTGTTTCAATAGCCCGGGTGATGACCCGAATATTGGTATTCAGGGATTTTGCCGTGAGGGTGAGAAATACATTCTCCGCGTCATCGGGCAAAACACCGATCAGCGCCTGGGCTGATGTTACCCCGGCATCAAGGAGTACTTCATCCCTGGTGGCATCATCCATAACCAAAAGCAGCTGATCATTGTATTTGATGCGTAAATGTTCGGCCCGCTGTTCGTCTTCCTCAACCACTACAAATTTTTCATTCAGGGAGAAGAATTCATCAATGATTTTTTCTCCCGTTTTTCCAGCCCCGCAGATTATGTAGTGATGATCCAGTTTTGCAATATCCTTTTTCATTTTCACCCCTTTGAGAAACTTCGTCAGCTCTCCTTCAATAAAGAACACCGTAATGGACGTCAGGCCGTACAGGGCCATGGTTATTCCCGAAAAGACAAGGAATATGGTAAATATTTTCCCCGGATTTGAAAGAGGGGAAACTTCACGAAACCCCACGGTGGATATTGTTATGGTTGTCATATAGAGAGCGTCTATAAGGCTGTATCGTTCAATAAGAATATAGCCAAGGGTGCCGCCGAGAAATATCAGAAGAAATATCTGGAAAAATATTATCGCATTTCGGATACTCGTTCTGTTTACCACTGGTGCGCCCTTACCGATTGGTGCCATTTCTTCGGAAAATACATTTTATACACCGTGAAGCCGTAATTTTGTGCGATTATTTCACAGACATCAAAATGTGATGCCCCTGTTGTTTCATAAGGAAGGAAGGAATTTGCCACAAGATACACCGTACCCTGCGGATGCAGCAGCCGTTGTACGCCTTCAAGCCAGGGCCGGGCAAAAGAATACCGGGTATTTTTTCCCTCGTGAAAGGGAGGGTTTGTGAGGATAATATCATATTTCTGTGACAGGGTATCTCCCATGGAAGACGGGCAGCAGGTGATATGTGAAAACTGAGCCGTGTTTTTTGCTGTTGCTCTGAGGGCAACGGCGGAAACATCCGTGGCGGTTACGGATTGAGCCCGTTCCTCCAGGGCGATACGGGAAAGTATACCGGAACCGCAGCCCATATCAAGAACTTTTTTTTGGGAAAATTGAATGTTTTCCATGCAGTGAATAAGCAATTGCGTTCCCCGATCGACTTTTTTGTAGGAAAAAAGCCCCGGATAGGTGTCCGCAGATACTGTTTTGTTTTTATAATTGTAGTGCGTTGTTTCCTTCTGCATTTTTGTCTGCAGTACAGCTGCAGGATGGGTTTTAAAAAGTCGTCCGCCGCCTCCCACGGCAAGGGGAGTAAGCCCCAGCTTTTTCCCCAGGGATTTAATCCCCCGATCGGTTTCACCCCCGATATAGAGTACACCCCCGGGAGGAAGGTTTTGTGCGGCCTGGGAAAGCAGAAGCTCATCGTATTTTTTTGAACCCGTGAGAAGAAACAGAAGGGCCGGTGCTGAAATGGGCGAAGGGTGTGCGGAAAAATCCTTGAAATCCGATGGTATGTTCTGTTTTCTGCACAGGCGGTGATGGTCAAAATGTGAGGTGATATTATGCAGAGAAACAGCGTGGGAACTCAGCATGCTCTGCACTATTCCCTCACGGCATTCAAGGGTGACAAGGGAGGCTTCGGTGAAACACCTGCTGTGCTTGCAGATAAAACGAATAAATTTATCCTTTTGCTGCGCCGCAGAAGGGGGATTGGGTGCATGGCCCGGAAATGAAGTGCCGGGGGATTTTTCAGGCAAAATGATCCCATCCTTTTTCCGTGCAGGATCTCATCCCCGCGGCATCTTCAAAAAGAATGTCCTGTTCTTTGGTGATGGTTCCGATGCGAAGACATGAAACATCTGCCGGGGGTGAAAATCCTGCAGAGGCAGTAAAGAGCAGTTCGTAATCCTCACCTCCCGTAAGAAAATACTGGTGCGGGGGATGATGGGCCACGGGGAGAGACAGACGTGTTTGAATTTCTTCGGGAAGAAAGAGGTGTGCCCCCGTGCGGGACGCCCGGCACAGCAATCGTGTTTCACGGATAACGCCGTCGGAGATATCAATCATGGATGAGACCGATTTCTTTCCCAAAAGAAGTGTCCCTTCCCGCGGACGGGGCTGCGGATTGACGTGGGCGTTTACGGCATCACGTGATATCTCCTCTGCTGAATTTCTTCCCCTGTCAAGCAGGAGCTCAAGCCCCAGACTGCTTCTTCCGGGATGTCCCGTAACCCATATGCCGTCCCCGGGACGGGCACCGTGGCGGTACAGGGGCGGTTTTTTGCTGATCCCCACGATGGAGCAGGCGAGTATCCAGCAGGGACCCCGGGAGAGATCTCCTCCGGCGAGGGTTATAGAGTATTCCGCGCAGAGGGAGTACATTCCGCGGTAGATCTCTTCAATACTTTCTGCGGCAGTGGTGAGCCGGGGAGGAAAAATCAATTGCACCGTAATCGAATCCGGCACTCCTCCCATGGCGGCAATATCGCTGATATTCACCGCTGCAGCCTTGCGGCCGATCTCAAAAAAGCTCATATAATCCGTTCTGAAATGAACATCTTCCACCAAGGCATCGGCACTGTAGAGATGATAGCCCTTCTTTACCCGACGTACGGCACAGTCATCGCCGATTGTCTGAACAAATTCACTGTTGTCAATGGGGGAAAAGAGATCGGATATTTTTTTGATTACTTTATTTTCTTCTGTCATAAGCATATTTTATGGATGAATTTTTTTTAAAATAAATAATAAGGACACAGCATGGAAAAATATCCCCGTCACAGCCAAAATAATACCCCTCGACTTATGAGTGTCGGTGCGGCACTTATGGACATTATTATTCAGGAGTCCGAAGATTTTTTGAAGGAAAACACTATTGTCAAGGGGGGAATGACCCTTGTGGAAAATGAATATATTGATGAGATTCTGGAAAAAAGCTCACAGAATAAAAGTCTTGCCCCCGGCGGGTCGGCGTGCAATACCGTCACGGGGTATGCTAAATTGTCGGGGCCTGCATCATTTATGGGGTCCGTTGGGCGGGATGAGACGGGACGATTACTGAAACAGCATCTGGAAAACAGCGGCGTTACCCCCCATCTGTTTCAAAAAAATACGCCCACAGGGCGGGTAGTATCCGTGGTAACCCCCGACGGTGAGCGTTCCATGCTCACCTGTCTGGGCGCTTCCGCAGAAACTGAAGCTGCTGATATTGATGACAGTATATTTCTCAATGCAGATATGATTCATCTTGAAGGATATCTTTTTTTCAATCGCGAGCTGCTCTATACCATTGCACAGAAAGCCCGGAATGCGCATATCCCCCTCTCTCTTGATCTGGCCAGTTTTACCGTAATAGAGTCCGATCGGCCGGCCTTTCAGAGGTTTGTCCGCGAGTATATAGACATTGTCTTTGCCAATGAGGATGAGGCCCGGGCCTATACGGGTGAAACAGATGAACATCAGGCGCTCTCCGCATTAGCCCGCGACTGCTCCCTGGCGGTGGTAAAACAGGGTAAGCGGGGCAGTATTATTCACCATGAAAAGCGGCTCTATACCATTGCGCCCTTTCTCACGGGAAAAGAGGCCATTGATACCACGGGTGCCGGTGATCTGTGGGCTTCGGGGTTTTTGTACGGGTTTGGACGGAATCTCTCCATTGAGGCAGCGGGAAACCTGGCATCCCGGTGTGGATATGAGGTGTGTCAGATTCCTGGAGCGCAGATTGATAGTGCGGTATGGAAGGAAATTATCCGGGAAATCTAATTCCCGGTGCTGTCCATTTTTTCAAGATTTTCCTTCATAAGGCGGATGAAGCTGCCGAATTTCTCGTTGTTGTCCGGAGAAATATTGACCAGCTCCTCATGGGAATCAACAAGAAGCTTTGCCATTTTGAGCTCGTCCTGCATTCCCTTGTTTTTGATTGAGTGAAGATTTATACTTCCGATTTTGAGGGAGTCGGCCATTTCAAAAACCTGTGTAAAGCCGATTTCCTCCAGAATCCTTTGAATATCACTTCCCTGCTCATATACAATGATCGGTTTTGGCGCATCTTTTTTTTCAGTCTGATAAATGGCAATACGCGCAAGGAGACCCAGATCGGTACTGTCGATATAGGTGCAGTCCTGCATGTCGATGACGATATTGTTGATTTCTGTTTTGTAGGAGAGTTCTTCGATAAAAGCTTCGAAGCTGGTCGCGACATGGGTATATTTTATGGCGCCGAAGAGCTTGATCAAACAGGTGTAGTCATCGATAAATGCGTATGATATGCCGTTTGTGCTATTCATTATCAGTATCCTCAAAAGTCAGCTTTTTGTATAGTAAATACATTTTTGCAGTATTCACATGTGACATTTACAGAATTTTCCTTCTGAAAAAAATCCGAAATTGTGCCTGAATCCATTTTGGCCAGGGTGCCCATGAGCCGTTTTTTGCTGCAGCTGCATGTGTAGGAAAGGGGGGTGTAATCCAGAATACGGTACTCGCCGGGGCCCAGTATTTTTTCTGCAATATTCTCCAGGGAGAGGGTATCCCGGAGCATCTGTGTCATGGGGGGAAGATTTTCGATGGCTGTATGGGCTGCTTTGAGTTCTTCATCTGCAGAAACACTGCCGCCTGATGCGGGAAGAGCCTGCACAAGAAATCCGCCAGCAGCTGCAACACCACGCCCCGATTCAGAAGGAACGGTTCCCACAGATACCGCAGAAGGGATCTGTTCCGATTCGGTGAAATAATAGGCAAGATCTTCACCGATTTCGCCGGAATAGAGTTCAACTCTGCTCTCATAGGGGGATGTACCACCCTGATCCCTGAGAACGGTCAGGAGCCCGGGAGCACCGAGGGCCGATTTGATCTGCTCAGGAATGGGGGCGGCGGGGGAAAACTCAAGATCGGGAGCACCGGTATAGCCGCGGATAACTCCCCGGCCCGTACCTTCCACAACAATTTTTTTCAGTGGTCCCGCACCGGTAAAGCGCAGAGCAATGGAGTGGTGCTTTTTGAGGGTGCCGCCCATAAGAGCGGCACCCGTAAGAGCTCTACCCAGCATAATTCCCGCAAGGGCTGCCGGTTTCTGTATGGTATATGCACGGTTTACTGCATGAGTGGTCCGCGCAATAATACATCTCAGGCCGCCCGATGCTGAAACAGCTTTCAGTAGTGTGTCCTCCATATGCTACAGATAATCCTCGGGAAGCTTTCTGACAGCACCCTTATCGGCAGATTGTGCAAAATAGCCGTAGAGTTTCAGGGCATTGGAGACATACCGGTCCCGCGTGGGGGTAAATGCCTCTGCCCCTCTGGCTTCTTCCTCTGCGCGCCGCCGGTCAAGCTCATCATCGGATACGGCAAGGGAAAGACGACGGTCCCGTATGGAAATTTCAATGGTGTCACCCTCACGAATCAGGGCAATGGCACCCTTTGAAACTGCCTCGGGAGAGATATGACCGATGGAAAGACCGGAAGTTCCTCCGGAGAATCGTCCATCGGTGATAAGGGCACAGGCTTTTCCCAAATGCTTACTCTTTATAAAGGAGGTGGGGTAGAGCATTTCCTGCATTCCCGGCCCGCCCGCAGGTCCTTCATAGCGGATAACAACAACGTCGCCTGCGGAAACTGTATCTGCAAGAATTGCCTCACAGGCCTGATCCTGGGAATCAAAAACCCTGGCGGTACCGCTGAATTCATAAATGGATTCATCAACTCCGGCTGTTTTTACCACACATCCTTTCTCTGCAATATTTCCAAAGAGGACCGCCAGGCCGCCTTCTTTACTGTAGGCATGTTCCACGCTGCGAATGCAGCCGGATTTCCGATCCCGGTCAAGGTCGTCAAAATATGAATCCTGGGAGGCGATTTTATTGGATACAACCCCGGCGGGGGCAGCGGAATACAGCTCAATGGCTTCTTCAGAAACCGATTCCCGCATAATGTCGTATGTATCCAGAGTCTGTGAGAGGGTCATACGGTCGATGCGGTTTGTGCTGCCGTCTATAAGGCCGCCGCGGTCAAGCTCACCGAGAATCCCCATGATACCCCCTGCTCTGTTGACATCCTCCATATGGTAGATGGGGGAATTGGGGGCCACTTTGCTCAGGCAGGGGACTTTTCTGGAAAGTTTATCCATATCTTCCATGGTGTAATCCACTCCGGCACTCTGGGCCATGCCCAGGAGATGGAGAACCGTATTGGTGGAGCCGCCCATGGCGATATCAAGGGCCATGGCATTTTCAAAGGCTGCACGGGTGGCAATATTCCGGGGAAGGACCCGGTCATCACCGTCAAAATAATACGCCATGGCATTTTCAACAATCTGACGCGCCCCTTTTTGTAGAAATTCCCTCCGCTTTTTATGGGTTGCAACCACCGTAGCCTGTCCGGGGAAGGCAAGGCCGATGGCTTCAGTGAGGGAATTCATGGAGTTTGCCGTAAACATTCCCGAGCAGGAACCGCAGGTGGGACAGGCATGAGCCTCAATATCGGCCAGGTCCTCATCGGATACAGAGGAATCGGATCCGCTGACAATGGCATCCACAAGATCCAGCTTTCTGGTGCCGGATCTGCCCGCTTCCATGGGGCCGCCGGAAACGAAAATGGTGGGGATATTAAGCCGCAGTGCCGCCATCAGCATACCGGGAACAATTTTGTCGCAGTTTGGAATGCAGATAAGGGCATCGGCACAATGGGCATTTACCATGTATTCCACGGAGTCGGCGATAAGTTCCCGTGAGGGGAGAGAATACAGCATCCCTCCATGACCCATGGCTATTCCGTCGTCAACGGCAATGGTATTGAATTCGGCGGCAAAACACCCCTGTTTTTCAATTTCAGACTTTACATACTGACCAACATCGTGGAGGTGAACATGTCCCGGTACAAACTGGGTAAAAGAGTTTGCAACGGCAATAACGGGTTTTCCCATCTGCTCATCCTTCATGCCGTTAGCGCGCATAAGACTGCGTGCTCCCGCCATTTTTCTTCCCTGCAGTATTGTATCACTGCGCAAGGTATTTTTCATACTATGCTCCTTGTTAATTACATTCATCGATATCATCCATAATACAGATACCCAGCCAGAAAAATCATAACCATGGCTATGGCAATCTTGATATGGACCATGTTTTTCTGCGTGCCCTGAGCAAGGCTGTTCCAGGTCATCCCCTTATATGCGGCGATCATAACAGCCTGCAGGGGCACAATAAAAAGAAAATTATAATACAGTAACCAAAGATAGGCCTGAAAACGCAATTCCTCATGCTGTGTCAAAACCCTGAGTACGGGGAGATATGTCTGGGCCGTACAGATTGTTTCAAAAAGGGTTACGAGAAATCCCGTTATACATGCACCAATTATCATATTTCTGCCCGTCAGTCTTTCCCGTATCACCCTGTGTATCTTTGCTTTTACAGAATCGGGAAGCTGAAGTCTGATTTTGCCTATGTCCCGGGTTTTGTAAAATACCAGGGCGTCACGAAGGGAAAAGGCAGCCACAAAGACACAGAGAAGTATTGCCGCCCAGCGAATCACTTCAGATATTATGTGGTATTCCTCCAGGCTTCGCAGGGCATGAAAACCACCAAGACCGATAGTAAAATAGGTGAGAAACACAGTGATAATAAAGCTTTGTCCCACCACAATCGTTTCCCGGGTATTGATTTTGCGTGTTGCAAGAAAGGAAATAAGAAAAATCATGGTGGCGATGGCACAGGGGTTTATTCCGTCGGCAAGTCCCGCCAGGGTAATAAGCCAGAAGGAGAAATTCTGAAAGGATTCTGCCACGTGATTTGATTCATTCGAATCTGTTACGGGCATGGAGTATTTTTCCGGATCCCGAACCCGGTTGAGTATCAGAGAATCCGCGCTGTTTTTTATGTCATCAAAACCGAGCAGAAAG
Organism: Fibrobacterota bacterium; assembly: GCA_051745755.1. Taxonomy (GTDB): domain Bacteria; phylum Fibrobacterota; class Chitinivibrionia; order Chitinivibrionales; family Chitinivibrionaceae; genus Chitinivibrio. The sequence goes on along the minus strand of JBNJEI010000022.1, from coordinate 29,118 downwards.
GTATCGGCAACAAAGAGGCTTATGGCATTGCCCCGTTCAATACCGTAGGCCTGTTCAAAGCGTTTCAGTTTCTCCAGTTTTTCCGGATTGAGAATGTTATGGCGTGTGATGGTAAGCCGTTCCCCGAGTTTTTCTTCAAGAGGATCAAGAATATTTTCTTCAAGATTGTGGCAGTCCCGGCAGGTTGATTCACCGAAATAATGTACTTCAAGGTGATCTGAATCATCTGCCGCAGCAATCAGCACGGTACAAAGAATGATACCGTATACGGCGACAAAAAAACTTTTCATGGAAAGTCCTCCTGATCTTTATTATATTTTCAAAATATATATTACCGAAACCAGCGAAACCTGAGAATAAATATGACCGTTTTTTTATTCACGTTGCAATAAAATCAGCGGGTAAGCTATATTAGGAAACATTACGATTTTTTACAGGAGGCGGTATGAAACAGGTAATCCTCATATGTATGTGTGTAACCCTGGCTTTTGGAAGCAGAAGGCAGCAGATCAGAACCCTTCAGTCACGTGTGGCCGAACAGGACAGCACCATCACGGAAATGAAGATTGAAAACGATTCTCTCAAAAAAGCAAATATTGCGCTTGAGAATGAGGCGGAGAAACTCAGAAACACTGCGGGGGATCTTGAAACCACCGTTGCGGATCTGGAATCAAAGGTTGAGGAAATGGAAGAGGCTTCTCTGAATGCGGAAGCTCAGTTGGAAGACTGTGAGCGGAGGGTGGACAGCATTAAATCCGCTGAAGCAGATGTGGAGACGACATCACGCCGCAATGAAAGTGAGGTGACGGAACAGTTTCCCATGGAAGGAAACATTCTGAGCAAGCGGTCCCATGAGGGATCATCACAGGCGCTGAATATTGCTTTTTATAACGGGTCCCGGCAGGATCTGAGACGATTTTCCGCCACCCTGAAGTTTTATCACCGCTCCCGTTTGATACATCAGGTTATTGTGGATGTGAACGAACCGGTTAGATCCGGAGAAAATCTTTCCTGGTACGGTGCAATACCCTACGACCGCAGTGATTCCGGTGAGGCGCTCTTCTCCGAGCTGGAACGGGATGAAATGGATATTGAAGTTGAAGTGCGTGAAATTACCACCGCAGGCGGAAGAACCCGCAACTTTGTTCGCTGAGAGGTTGATGAATGGATGTATGCAAAATCAGACGGGCCCTGATCAGTGTTTCTGATAAACAGAACGTGGAATCAATAGGGGCCTTTCTCTCTCAATGGGGAGTGGAGATCCTTTCCACGGGAGGAACTGCGCGGATTCTTTCGGAAAAGGATATACCCGTTACCTCCGTGGATTCCTACACGGGACATCCGGAAATAATGGACGGTCGCGTAAAAACCCTTCACCCCAAAATTCACGGAGGGATTCTGGCTGTGCGCGATGAGCCCCACCATATGGAGGATATGAAGGCACAGGGTATCGCGCCAATTGATCTGGTGATTGTTAATCTCTATCCCTTTGAGAAAACCGTGGCGCAGCCCGATGTATCCTGTGCCGATGCCATCGAGAATATCGATATAGGCGGTCCCACCATGGTACGCAGTTCAGCCAAGAATCATGCCTGGGTAACCGTTGTTGTTGATCCCCACGATTATAATATGCTTATGCGTGAAATAGAAACCCACGGCGGGGTCAGATTCCAAACGCGAAGAAAACTGGCTGTAAAGGCCTTTGAACATACCGCAGGGTATGACCACGCCATAACCCAATATTTGAAACAACTAACTGATTAGCGAGGCTGTATGGCATCAAACCTGGTTATTGTCGAGTCCCCCACAAAGTGCAAGACCATCGGACGGTACCTTGGCAAAGAATATGTGGTGAAGGCTACCATGGGACATATTGCAGATCTGCCTGAGAAAAAACTCGGTGTTGATATAGAACATGATTTTACTCCCGAATATGTGGTTCCCAAAACAAAGAAAAAAATTGTAAAGGAACTGAAAGATGAAATTGCCAAAGTGGACACCGTGTTTCTTGCTCCCGACCCCGACCGTGAGGGAGAGGCAATAGCCTGGCATGTGGCACGGGTCCTCAAATGCGACCCGGAAAAAGTAAAACGGATACAGTTCAACGAAATAACCCAGAATGCCATCAGCGAAGCTATTGCCAATCCGCAGCAGCTTAATCTTCATAAAGTAAATGCCCAGCAGGCGCGGCGCGTGCTGGACCGTGTCGTGGGGTATAAGATTTCTCCGCTCTTATGGAAAGCCCTGTATAAGGGGTTGAGCGCCGGACGGGTTCAATCGGTTGCCCTGCGCATTATCTGTGAACGGGAGGACGAGATTCAGGCATTTGTCCCCGAGGAATACTGGACAATTCAGGCCCTCCTCTCATCAAGCAACACAGAATTTGAAGCGGTTCTTCACTCATGGAAGGGCAAAAAGGCGAAGATTGGGAATAAGGATGAAGCCGACGCCATTCTTGCTGCGATTACGGGGCTTCCCTTTCACACCGATAAAATAACCAAAAAGAAGAAGAACAGAAACCCCTATCCACCCTTTATTACCAGTACCCTCCAGCAGGATGCCGCACGGAGATTCGGCTTTCCGGCGTCAAAAACAATGCGTGTGGCCCAGCAGCTCTATGAAGGACTCAGCCTGGGTAAACTGGGAACCGTTGGTCTTATTACCTATATGAGAACCGACTCGGTGCGTATTTCAAATGAGGCCCTGGGGCATGCAAAAAATTATGTTGACAGTAATTTCGATGCTCCCTACGGCCTGAAAAAACCACGTCAATTCGGTACTTCAAAGAAGGCCCAGGACGCCCACGAAGCCATTCGGCCGGCTCATATCGATGCCCGGTACGAACCCCGGGCTCTGGAAAAATATATGAGTCCCGATCAGGCAAAGCTCTACGGCCTTATCTGGCGCCGCTTTATCGCTTCACAGATGGCGCCGGCAATTATTCATTCCACACGTATAGATTTTACCGCAGGTGATGCGGTGTTTCAGTCCACGGGCTCCGTAATACATTTTGACGGGTTTCTTGCAGTCTATGAAGAAAGCCGGGAGGGAGGTCAGGACAGCTCTAAGGATGCTCTTCTGCCAAATATTACGGAAGGAACCCAGCTGAATCCGAAAAAACTCGAGGGAAAACAGCATTTTACCAAGCCTCCTGCACGGTATTCAGAAGCTCTTTTGGTCAATCAGCTTGAAAAGCTCGGTATCGGCCGCCCCTCAACCTATGCACAGATAATCAAAACCCTTCGGGACAGAAAATATGTGGAGATGGAAAAAAAACGGTTTTATCCCACGGAAATCGGATATAAGGTCAAGGAAATCCTCACCAGTGAATTTGAGAATATCTTTAATATCGATTTTACCGCCGACATGGAGGAAAAACTGGATTCTGTTGAGACGGGCACCACGGACTGGGTTGAGCTTTTAAAAAGCTTTTATGCCCCCTTCTCACAACAGCTGGAAACAGTCAACGGTCATATTCAGGAGTTGAAAAAACAGAATCAGGAAGAAACGGATCGCCTCTGCCCGCAATGCAAAGAGCGCAATCTTATCATCCGCTGGAGCAGAAACGGCAAATTTCTTGCCTGCCCGGGATTTCCAAAATGCAAATATGCCGAATCCCTGGATCAGGAATATGAGGAAAGTGATGTTTCCTGCGAAAAATGCGGTTCCCCCATGCGTATTATCCGCCGGGGAAACGGGCGGTTTCTGGGATGCAGTAATTATCCCGAGTGTAAAAACACCAAACCATTTACCACGGGTGTTCCCTGTCCGGAAAAAGACTGTACGGGTGAGATAGTGGAGCGGGTTTCCAAGCGGGGACGTGTTTTCTACGGATGCAGTAAGTATCCTGAATGCAAATATGTTCTGTGGGATAAACCGCGTCAGGAAAAATGCGAAACCTGCGGACATCCTCTTCTGGTGGAAAAAAACACCAAGGCCAAGGGGCAGTTTAAGCAATGTCCATCCTGTAAGGCGGAATATGCCCTGGAATAATACCCCTTCTTTTCGCGTGGCAATTATCGGGGCGGGTCTTGCAGGCAGTGAAGCCGCCCTTATTCTGGCTGGAAAAAACTGCGCGGTTGATCTCTATGAGATGAGACCGGACAAAATGACCCCCGCCCATACCACGGGGGATCCCGCTGAGCTGGTGTGTTCCAATTCCTTTAAAACCACCGCTCTGCCTTCAGCCCACGGATTACTGAAAAAAGAACTCGAATTTCTGGAAAGCCCCCTGATTGAATGCGCAAAAAAAACAGCGGTTCCAGCGGGTTCAGCCCTTGCCGTTGACCGGGAAAAATTTTCCAGGGAAGTATCGCGGCTCATTTCCAATGCTGAGACTATTACCTGCAGAACCGCCGAGGTCGCTTCACTTCCCAGGGGATATGATTATACCATTATTGCTACGGGACCCCTTACCTCTCCGGCAATGACCGCCTGTCTGCAGGATACCTTTGATGCCCGGGAATTTAACTTTTATGATGCCGTAGCCCCCATTATTGAATATGAAAGTATTGATATGGATCGCGCATTTATGGCTTCGCGCTGGAATAAAGGCACCGCGGATTATATAAATTGCCCCTTTACAAAAGATGAGTACGACCGCTTTTATACTGCTCTTGTGGAGGCAGATCGGGTCAAAAAGCATGATTTTGAAAAGGAGGATTTCTTTGAAGCATGTCTTCCCATAGAAGTTATGGCGCACAGGGGATATGATACCCTTCGTTTTGGAATGATGAAGCCCGTTGGGCTCAAACATCCCCGAACGGGGGAGGAGTTTTTTGCCGTATGCCAGCTGCGCCGGGAGAATAAATATGGTACCGCGTACAATATGGTGGGGTTTCAGACCCGCATGACCTATGCGGAACAGAAGCATGTTTTCTCACTTATTCCCGGGCTTGAAGAGGCGGAATATCTACGATTCGGTACGATTCACCGCAACAGCTATGTCAATTCTCCCAATCTTCTGAAGCGGGATCTTTCCTTTAAAACACAGCCCGCAACCTTTCTTGCAGGACAGCTTACGGGAAATGAAGGCTATGTGGAGAGTATTGCCACGGGTAATATTGCAGCCCGTTCGGTTATTGCACGGTTTTCACAGGCAGCAGCCGTATTTCCGGATGCAACCACCACCCTTGGAGGGCTGCTTGACCATATTGTATCACCTCCGGAAACGGGGCAATTTACTCCCACCAATGTGAATTTCGGTCTTCTTGCACCGCCCCACAAAAAAATGCGAAAGCGTATCCGAAAAGAATATTACTGTTCACGGGCCCTGGAAACCATGGAGTCATGGAAAAACGCCAATGTACATCTCTTTTAAATTGTTTTGATTCTTCCATTTTCTTCTTTAAAATATCCTCTGCATAATATATAATTTCTAGGTACTGCAGATAATAACAATGGGTGTACGGGGAACTATGAAACAACAGGTCTGGTGTGTTTTTTTTCTTTTCTTTTTCTTATTCTCCTTTGTCTCTGCCGAGTTTGACCTGGATGAAGTCCAGCGGCAGACAAACAGCAGTGAGAACCTAACTTCCGCCCAATCAGTCCCGGAGGAATCCGCCGATCCCGACGGTCAATTCTCAGTTATTCAGGTGGTGGGCAGGATTCTTATTTCCCTGCTGTTTCTTTCCATCTTAATCTATGCCGTTGTGTGGGGAATAAAAAAAAGTGGCCTGCTGAAGGGAGGAGAAGTGGGCCTGACGCCGAGTTTTGAACTTCTTGAACAGATTAAAACCGGTACGCAGGGACAGATCGTTTTTTTGCTCCGCTTTGAAGATACAGTATTTATACTGGGACAGACCGGAGAAAATATTTCCCTGATCAAAGAGCTGTCCCGTGATGAATCACGGGTACTTATTGAAGATAAACGGGGAGAAGAGACGGTGGGACAGTTTCAGAAAACCCTGCATTCCTTTGTCTCTTCAATAAAAAGCGAGCAGCGTACATGAACAGCGGCAGAGCATTCTTTTATAAAACGGCGTTCCTGTTTTTCTGTATTCTGCTCACGAATATCGGGGCTAATCCCAGCTTGCCCTCATTGTCTGTTTCCATGGCTCAAACAGAAAATCCTGAGGAAGTTGCCAATGTGCTCCAGATTGTTTTTCTTATAACAATACTGTCCATCGCCCCCTCAATACTTATCATGATGACATCCTTTGTGCGAATAATTATTGTTCTTTCATTTATTCGCAGAGCCCTGGGCATTAATACCATGCCTCCCGACCAGATTCTTGTTGCCCTGTCACTGTTTCTGACATTTTTTATTATGTCCCCCGTGCTTACTGAAATTAATGACGAAGCACTCCAGCCCTACCTTAATGAGGAAATCTCCTGGGATGACGGGATTGCCCGCGCCGGAGCTCCCATGAAGGGGTTTATGCTACGCCAGGTCCATGAAAAAGATGTCGCACTTCTGTTGCGAATCTCCGATAGAGATGTTCCCGATACGCCGGAGGATCTGAGTTTTTCCGTTCTTATTCCGTCCTTTATGATCAGTGAATTAAAAACGGCCTTCATCATCGGTTTTATTATTTTTGTTCCCTTTGTTGTTCTTGATATGATTGTTGCATCGGTGCTTTTGTCGATGGGTATGATGATGCTGCCGCCCATTATGATATCCCTGCCCTTCAAGATAATACTTTTTGTGTTGGTTGACGGTTGGAATCTCATTATAAAAGAACTGGTTACGTCTTTTTTCTAGGGGAATAAATGAATGTAAATCAGATTATACAGGTCGGTACCGATGCAGTTCTGCTGCTTATTACCATAACGGGGCCCCTGCTGTTGGCTGCGCTCTTTGTCGGTATTTTTGTCGGTATCTTTCAGGCCGTCACGCAGATTAACGAAATGACTCTGACCTTTGTGCCCAAAATACTTGCCGTCTTCGGGGTTCTCCTCCTTCTCCTGCCCTGGATGATAACCCGAATAACCGAATTTGTTTACAATCTCTTCAGCAAAATACCGGAGTTTATCGGATAATGCCGGAATTTGCCATACCACAGATTGAAGTTTTTTTGCTGGGGTTTATCCGTATTGTAACCCTCCTGTATTTAATGCCTGTGTTTTCGCAGAGTTTTGTCCCGGTGCAATTTCGTATCGGTCTTGCATTTTTCCTGACCGTACTGCTCTACGATCCTATGTTTGCCGCCGCACAGATCCCGGAGTATGCAACTATCTGGAGTTTTGCCTTTATTGTTTCCATGGAGCTTGCCCTGGGGCTTATCGTGGGGTTTATGTTCCGCGCCCTCTTTGCTGCCGTTTCCTTTGGCGGACGGATTATTGATATGCAGCTGGGCTTTGCCATGCTGCAGATGCCCGATCCTGTTTTAGAGGGCCAGCAGAACAGTTCGGCTCTCGGGGTTTTTCAGATATTGTTTTACACCCTGGTTTTCCTGGTAGCCAATGGGCATTATTATCTTTTTCTGGCTCTGGGAAAGTCCTTTGAATTAATTCCCGTGGGCGGACTCCGCGTTGACGGTCATACAATGTATGAGATTGGCGTAACCACCATCGTGAATACGACAGAGATTGCCCTGCGCCTGGCGTTGCCCCTTCTGTCCATTCTGTTGATAACCTCCATGACTCTCGGGGTTATTGCCAAAACAATGCCCCAGATGAATATTTTCTTTGTGGGTATGCCTCTTAAGCTTGGGGTGGGCTTTATTTCCCTCATATTTATTTTCCCCGTGCTGGTATCACTTTTTCAAAAACTGTATATGCAGCTGTACCGGGATATCTGGTATCTGATGCAGCAGTTGGCGGTGATGTAATATGCCCAAGGAAGGAGAGGGCGGAGAAAAGACCGAGAGTCCCAGCGCAAAGAAGCGCAAAGAAACCAGGGACGAGGGGAATGTTGCAAAAAGTCAGGAGATCGGACACGTGGTGGTGCTTCTTGCCGGTGTTGTTTTTCTGCGCTTTTATGTTCCTCATATGTACGGGATTCAGAGAACATTTATGGAAACTGTTTTTTCACGAATCAGTTCCTCTGCTGCAGGAAATACTGCAGATTATATCCCCCTTTTTCAAGAGGCTATTTTTACCCTTCTTCGCACAGCCTTTCCCGTCTCCGTCGTTATTCTTATCAGTGGGGTTCTTGCCAGTCTGGGTCAGGTGGGGTTTATGTTTACCCTGAAACCACTGCAGCCCAAGCTGTCAAAAATTAACCCCATAAAAGGCCTGGGGAAATTGTTTTCAATGCGCTCTGTGGTGGAGACTCTGAAAAATATATTAAAACTTATTATTATTTCCTCCGTGGCCTACGCTATAATCAGCGGCAGCATGGAGACCTTTGCCCGCATGGCGTTTGCCCCGGTATCCCGGGCCATAGAAGAGATCCTCCTGCTTGCCTATACCATAACCATACGAATCGTTATAACCCTGATTATTATTGCCATTATTGATTATGCCTATCAACGCTATGACCATGAGCAGAATATAAAAATGACGAAGCAGGAAGTTAAAGAGGAGAACAAGCAGCAGGAAGGGGATCCGGAGGTAAAAAAACGCATACGCCAGCTTCAGCAGGAAGCCGCAAGCCGGCGTATGATGGAAGAGCTCCCGGAGGCTACGGTGGTTGTTACCAACCCGACACATATCTCAATTGCGATAAAATACACCGAAGATATGGAGGCCCCCACAATTGTGGCAAAGGGTATTGATATTACTGCACTGCGAATACGGGAGCGGGCTGCTGAATATGATATTCCTCTGGTGGAGGATGTCCCCCTTGCCCGGGCCTTATATAAAAAAGTCGAGCTGGGCCAGCAGATTCCCCTGGAATTTTTCGATGCCGTAGCGGAACTGCTTGCCTACGTATACAAACTGCAGGGGAAGGTATGATTATTGAAGAGTACACTACATTTCTGTGGGATTTTAACGGCACCGTCATTGACGATGTGCAGCTGTGTTATGATATCTATCTCAGTCAGAGAACGGCCTTCGGCTTACGTTATTTTACCCTTGAAGAATACCGGGATGCCTTTACTTTTCCCGTAATTGATTTTTATCGTCATGCGGGATTCAATGGTACACAGGAAGAGTATTCCCGCCTTGCCGGAGCATTTATCGATCTCTATATACAAAATTACAGAAATTGTGCTGTCCATCGGGGAGTCCAGGAAGCCTTATCCCTGATTCGCAGGAATGGAGGTACCCAGATTATGATTTCAGCTTTGGAGGAACACCTTCTTATAGAGAGTCTGAACTATTTTGGTCTGCACTCCTATTTTACCGCTGCATACGGTTTACAGGATCGCTGTTCGGGGTCCAAGACTGCCCGGGCTCTCTCCATAGCTGCTGCCCACGGGGTGGATTCAGAAACAGCCCTCTATATCGGCGACACCGTACATGACTACGAGGTCGCCCAAGGGCTTTCGCTTCCGATACTTTTGATATCCCGGGGACACAACAGCCGCAAACGACTCAAAAAAGATTGTCCCAACGCAATAATAATCAATAGTTTGGAAGATATTATTTAAAGTATAAGTCTGATATGATCCGATTCTTTTAGCTGCGCAAAAAGAGTGGTGCGCTCAGCCTCGGTGTGAACGTAAACCTTTAGTTTCACCGTTGTATATGTGCCGTCTTTGCTTATGTGGGATTTAGTAAGAGTGTAATCGACATTCTTCATGAGTGACCGAACATATGAAATAATTCGATCGGGATCTTTTCCGATAAGTCGGTATTCCCAATAGAGGGGATAGGTGATATGCGGTTTTTCCATGGTCGTTCCTGTCGTAAAAAAAGGAGGAAAAATTTCCTCCTTAATCAGATTATCTGTACGATCTGGTCTTGCGCCGCTCTTCACGTAATCTTTTACGTTCCCGGGCATTTCTTTTGCGCTTTTTTTCTTCGCTCGGCTTTTCAAAACGTCGATGCCGTTTAACATCGGACAAAACGCCAGCTCTTTCACAAATCTTTGTGAAGCGCTTTACTGCTTTTTCAAATTTTTCGTTATCGCGAATAACTATACCGTTCATCTGCTGATACACCCACTTTCTCATGCTTTGAGTTTTCATAAATCTGGTGCTAAAATACGATATTCACGGGAGGTTATGCAAGGAATAAATGAAATGATGTGTAGAGAAAAATTAAACCTGAAAAAAACAGTTCCTCCCCGTGTATAACGGATACCACAAAAACGCTGAAATAATCACTCCGGGCAAAAATACCTGGGGATGAGACACGATCAAAACGTTTCCTGTCTACACCGAAGTGAACCTGCCCGAGAAGGTTTACAGCAGCTTTTCGGCACGTCATTGAATCATGAATTTCATTGATTCTGAGAAGATATCCGGAAACAGGATAATCGAAAAAGCTACGGTCCCTGTACGGGGTATAATTACTGTCGCAGGATCACCGTTGGCAACGGTACAATCCATGTTACAACTCCGTACGCGTAACCGCTTCTGCAGCCGGGAGAATCATCAGGTCACTGATCGCGGTATGCGTCGCAGTCTCAGGTGGTGCACGGGTATCTCCACAGGTACTATGAACGAAATATTTTGCCCCCGCAAAGTAATACGGCGCGGCGTATCTGTCCCGGTTCTTTCACGGTGTAGGACTGCTGGAGTGATGAATACACCCCCCTGGGCTCAAGCGGTATCTGTATGAACCGCACTATTGCAGCCGTTATGCTGAGGTACGCATAGGGGAGCCTGCTTTATTATCAGCAAACAGGGCCTGCGTATTTGTCTTTGAGGTGCTTACGAAAGCAATTATAATAGCGAAGCGGCGACAGTGAATCACAGGCATCAAAATACCCGGCGAACTTTTTTTCACGGGACTGAGCATCTGCAATGCCAGGTGCATACACATGGTACTGTTTTAAAAAAAGCCCCGAATATTTTGTGAAGAAGAACATTGTGTCATTGACGTATATGTAATGCTGAAACGGCAGACGGGAAAAATGCAAAATATCTGAAAGATGCGTGATGGTAGGGAGTACAAGGCAGTTGAATGCCTGAGAAAAGTCTGGACATCCAATACTTCAGTTCTGCGGGTATCACGTGATCATTCTACGCATATCAGTGGCACAGGGAGAGGGGCCGAAACAATCGCGTTTGCCATGGTTTTTAGAATTTCTGAAAAGCGCCCGGAAACGATGGCGGAGGTATTGAATAGTCGCCCATTCCACAGGCTATAGACGGAGGGAAATATAAAGGCGGATTGTGAACGGTGAAAGCAGAGGGATACTGATTTACTCCGAAGGAATACCGGACCATCTGACACGTGCTCATCATGCAATCTGTATTATGGAATATCCCAAAATTGCTGAAACAGCCTGTTCCACCCGTAATATCCGCGCACCCAAAGAGACCGCATCCGCTTGGGAGTTTTTTTGTAAAAGGTCGGTTTCATATTCGGTAAAACCTCCTTCAGGGCCTACTATAAAGGAATAGTCGGTGTTTTTTGATATATGAAATTGCCCCGAAGGCGGGTGAGGGTGAAATACATAGACCCTGGTGTTTGTTGTCAGATCGGAAAGAAGGTCTTCGGCAAAGGGTCTGAACCGTGTATGAAATGATATGTGCGGCAGTATGGTGTCGCAGGCCTGGGAAAGAGCGGATTGACACAGGGCGGAAATTTTTGGAGTGGTGAGGACCGGGCTGTGCCAATAGCTTTTTTCAACCTTTCGGCTGTGAAAGAAATGCATATGTTTTACCCCCATCACGGTTGCATCATAGACAATTTTTTTAAATGTCTGGGGGCGGGGAAGTGCGCAGAAAAGAGTTACCGGCAGGGGCGAGGGAAGTGTCCGTTCGGTGCGGGAAAATCCCAGGGTGAGCCCGGCGGTATTGATATCAATAATGCGGGCGTATCCCAGGGGTCCGTTAAGAATGCCTGCGTGCACCGTGGTGCCCGTTTGTCCACGGAGATATTTCTGTATATGAATGCTTCGATCATCATCTACATGATAGTTTCCGGGGGAAATTTCATCGTCTGGTTTGAGGATAAGTATGTTCATGGGAATAAATATGGCGGAGAGGAAAGGATTCGAACCTTCGGTAGGGAAATACCCTACAATGGTTTAGCAAACCATCGCCTTCAGCCACTCGGCCACCTCTCCGTATTCAAAGACGCCTCAAATATATATGTTTCATATACCGGGGGCAAGCAAAAAATCATAATTCAATAGCTTCATGTATCAGGAGAATTGGGATTTCCTTTTTAATGGGATAGATTATTGTTCCGTCTTCTCTGATAAGGGCACCGTCCAGGCGTTCTGTTACCACTTCTCCTCCGCGGTTTTTTACTGATCCTTCGCGGATTTTCTTGTTGAGGGAACGCAGCACCTCACGCTCAAGAGGACGCAGAGTCTGTTTTGTTTCAGGGCAGCAGATAATTTCCAGAAGGTCACTGTTCATAGAATTTCCTTTGTTCTAATAATCTTTTTGTAAAATACAATGTGACACATCCCGTAAGTATCTTTGCTCCATTTAATTTTTACGGATTTTTATCTCAGCTGCGGTCGGTATATGTTACGGTTTATGTGTGATAGCTTCCGGGATTTGCAGGGTGTTTCTCAGGCAGATACCTGAATACTGGAAACAGCTGTAAGAACAGACCGTATTTTTCAGCCGGATACCTCCTTCGTATTTGCACGAAAAAACAAGGATTACCGTACAACATACATTCGGATTACTCATACCAGCCCCAAGGTACGCCTCCGGTATCGTTATTTCCATATGATATACCAATTGTCTTCCGGAGTCAGAAGGACCGCACTTACTCAGTTTTTTTCGGTACAGGTTCATTTGCAATATCTTTCAAAACGCTGGATCGACGTTGGCATTGCTCCATTTTTTATCTGTATGGAGATCTAGAATAACAGCAGGTCTGGCGTCCGCGGGGGAAATTATCACAAAGGGTTCTAATTGCGTCCCAGCAATTATTCCTGCGACGTTTCAGGATTGCTTTTGGCCAGTTGGTAATAATCCCCAGTAAACAGCTGTGACATGTTGGAGCTATATATTTACGAATACACGCAGTAATTGTTTTGGATACAGCATTGCTTCATTTCACAGGTGTGCTGACACTTCCTGGATTTTTGCGATACCGCTCTTTGAAGACAGCTTCAGCAATCCCTTCTGACGGATTTTCGCATATACACAATCTTCCTAAAGACGCATTACTCAGACACTGGCATCCTGCCTGCATTCTGTCTCACAGCCAGTGCCACTGTTTCCTTGGAAGAGATATTCTTTCTGAATAAGTAATTCACAGGCCGCTTTCTGCGTTTTTCTTTAAGAAGGGTGGGGGATTTTAATCTTGACCATATACAGTGTTAATGTATAATTGTATATGCAGCCTGAGTAAGAACGTACATTGTAAACAGTATAGGGGAAGGGGGCAGGATGCATGAAAACTCCATGGATGAACTCGAAGGCAGGATTATACAGGTAAAACGTATTGCCTTGGCAACAGCGGCGTCTCTGGGTTCGGCAAATGCAGTGCTTATGGCCATGTACAACTCTGATCCCGTCATAATAATAAGCAATATGATTATTGCTCTGATCCTGCTGGGGTCAATGGTGTCCATGAAAATGTATCCCCTCTCAACAAAACCGCATATTGTGATAGTATACATGGCTGCAATGTATTTCTTCCTTCTATTTTGTATGGGAGTTGGCAATGGGTATGCCGCCATGTGGAGCCTTATTATTCCGATGTTCACATTTTATATCAGGGGGTTCAGGGAAGGGCTGTATATTGCTGTTGTCTATTTTATCCTTAGCCTGTGCTGCATTGGCGCAGCCTATGTTCTTCCGGGAATACTATATCCATATTCCTTTGATTTTGTTATTAGATATACGCTTATCTATATACTGATTCTTATGGTTTCAGCGGCGTACCAGTATAGTAATAATAAGCTGCAGGTGCTCCTTGAGGAAAAGGCGCGTATCGCAAAGAATGCCAGTGATGCAAAGGGGAGATTTCTTGCAAATATGAGTCATGAAATTCGCACCCCCCTTAACGGCGTTATCGGTTTTACTGAACTTTTACTTCGCACACCGCTGAATAACACACAGAAAAAGTATGTGGAATATGCCAATATATCAGGTAATTCCCTTTTGGATGTTATAAATGATATCCTTGATTTTTCAAAGATTGAATCAGGTAAACTGGAGATCGAAAAAATTCAGACAAATGTCGTGGAAATCCTTGAGGAAACCGCCGATATAATGAAATACCATACCCGGAAAAAGGGGCTCGAACTCCTGCTGGATATTCCGGCTGACATTGAACAGTATGCCGAATTTGATCCCCTGCGGCTTAAGCAGATCATTATAAATCTCCTGTACAATGCTGTAAAATTTACCGAAACAGGAGAAGTGGAATTAAAATTGGAATTTTCTCCGGCAAAAGAAGGGGTGGGGAAGTATCGTTTTTCTGTCCGGGATACCGGAATAGGTGTGGATGAAGAGGAAAAAGAGAATATCTTCAGGGCATTCTCACAGGAGGATGATTCCTTTACACGGAAATTCGGCGGTACCGGTCTGGGCCTCTATATTTCAAATATGCTCGCTGAAAAGATGGGGAGTACCATACATATTACAAGCACACCCGGCCGGGGAACTACGTTTTATTTTACCATTGAAACACCATATACAAGCTCAGGGCATATGGGGCCTGCATCCCTGAGGCCGATATTACGCACTGTCCTGATTATTGACGATAATGCCTCCGCGGGACGTATTATGAAAAAAAGAATACGCCACTGGGGAATAGGGTGTACGTGTTGTGAAGACCTTGTTTCCGCCTGTGCGGTTCTTGAAATACACTCCTTTGATCTTCTGATTGCTGATTATTCCATGCTTACTGTTGATGACCCTGCATGTATGGATCTGATACGTAGGAAAAATCACTTTCATGGTGATACCCTGCCGGTGATACTAATGCTTGAATCATTCGACGATTATGACCGTATGTCTCACTGTACTCTTTCCGGAGTGGTCTCCACCATTGAAAAACCGGTAAAGACAGGTGATCTATATCAGAAAATATGCACTGTCAATACTGCTGCCACAGACAATTTTACCCGGGTTAGTGAAACCCCCGGCAATTCTCTGACGGATGAATCAGGGCGCCTGTCAAAAAAAGTGCTTATTGTGGAAGATAATGAACTGAATATGAATCTGCTCAGCACAATCATTCAGAAGCAGTATCCTGAAGTTGAGCTGTTTTATGCGGAAAACGGAATTGAGGCGGTGAATGCTGTGAAGGAAAACAACGTTGATTTAATTCTTATGGATATTCACATGCCCCTAATGGACGGCTTTGAAGCAGCGGAAAAAATCCGTCAGTGGGAAACAGGAAGAGAAGGGGCACTATCAATCCCGATTCTGGCGTTAACAGCGGGTGCCACGGAAGAAGAGAAGCAGAAATCCGTTGATCATAAGATGGATTATTTCATCACAAAGCCAATCAGGGCTGAACAATTACACTCAATTCTGGAAACATATCTACAAAACACGTAACTATCAGGGATGAATATACCCTAAGGGGAAAACGTGTTATAACACCGAATCAATTTGGTTTTTATCTTTGTAAACAGGAAAGCTGGTTCGGTAGTTTTTGATACGGTCCATGTACACAGTAAAGGTAATAACCTCCTCCTGAGAGGACGGATCATTGAGGCAATCCCCCTCAGGATCAAATACCAGGCTGTTTCCCCCCAGGCAAAGCCCCGCATCTTCACCGCACCGATTTGCTCCGGCAATATAGCATTGGTTTTCAATTGCACGTGCCCGCAGAAGGGTCTTCCAATGGTCGATGCGCGCAGCGGGCCAGGCAGCGGGAACAAGGAGTACATCAACATTCTCTCTTTTAAACAATGCATCCGTAAGCAGGGGGAAGCGGAGGTCATAGCAGGTGTGAAACCCCAGGGCCGTATCCCTGATTTTGGTATATCCCACGGTATTTCCCGCGGTAAAAATATTTTTTTCAGAGGCGAAAAGATGAATTTTGCGGTATCGCGGGGTGATATGGTTTTTGTCTATTTCGTACACAGTGTTATACCGAAGCCCCGGTTCTCCAAATTCCATGGCTCCGAGAAATACGGTGCATTCAACGTTTTTTAATATATCCTGCAGGGACTGGAGAAAGGGGAGAGGAGAATACACTGTATTTTGAGCACGGGACATATCATATCCGATATCACAGAGTTCAGGAAAAAGAAGAATGTCCAGTGAACGATATTTTTTTACAAGAGCCTCTATTCGTCGGTAATTTTCTTCATATACTCCCGGAAGGGAGTCAAATTGAACTATGCCGATATTCACACACATATCCTTTCAGAATAATTCAGTCATAAGAGAATCAATAAGACGAATATCACAGGTATTACTGAAATAATATGTATCTTCGTCGCGTTCCTTTTGGGGATTATTTTCAAAGATAATAACCGGGAGAGGAGTTTCTCTTTCCAGCCTGGTTTCTCTGCAATAGTCTGTTATTTTGTTTTTTCCCCCATCACTGGTTGAGCAATATATCAAAAGATCCGTACCGGAGTCAACGGATTTGAGTTTTTCCATGGTGGTAACGATATGGGGCTTGATTTCCTGCGCAAAGAGATACAGCATCACAGGAAAGACCGTATCGGTATGTTCCAGATACAGGATAACAGTTACATCACCGGGGATATTTTTCTCCGGTACGGCAATATCATCAAGTTTTAAAAATGCTGTATAGAGCTTCAGATTCTGCTTTATTTTTTGAACAAAGTCATAGGAGACAGCAATGTTTTTTGTATTGCTGTATGCAAGAAGTTTATTTGGAAGCGGGGAGACAATGCTGTCACACTCGTCTCCAAACCTGCACGCCTTCGCAATTATTTTTGCAATATAAATACAGACGGCAAAAATCTCATGAATATCCAGTTCCAGTGGTTTTTTGTCCCAGAGGAGAAGATCGTTTTCTTCTCCGGATGCCGCAAGACGGTTTTCCACATCACCGGACAGGGATATGCCTTCATACATCTCCACAGGAATTTTCCATTTTTCAAATAATTGGCGTGAAATATCCAGGTGAGTTATGACAGACATGTCTTTTTCAGTGGTTATAAAGGATTTCTGGGATTTCGTTGTTTCTTTCAGATATTCTATGAGAACATCGGGAAAGAATTCATCGAGGAGAATAATACCGAAGCTGTGAAGCAACCCGGTTAAGAACGCTTCAGATTGATCAACGGCGGAAAAGTTTTTGGATAAGGCATTGCTTATGACTGCCACGGCAAGACTGTGGAGCCAAAACTTATTTCTGTCAAAACCAAATGCCTGGGTCTCTGAATCAAGGGATTCCAATACATTAATTGACATGGCAATGTTTTTGGTTTCACGAAACCCGATGCGTACAATGGCATTCTTAATATTTTTCACCCCGGAGTTGTTGCGGCTTGCAAAGAAAACGGTATTTGCCATTTTTAGAATTTGCCCCGAAACCACCGGATCTGATTCAATAACCCGTGCCAGATCATTGGCGCCGCTTTTTGAATCGTTTGATGTCTTCAGGACCCGCACAACCGTAAAGGGAAAGGCGAGCAGTGAACCGATATGTGCCACCATGACAGAGATTTTTTTTGTCGGCAATACTCTTTTATCAAAGAGGAGATCAAAATATTGGGAAGTCTCAGCCTCCTGTGTTTTATCACCTTTCCAGATACATTTTTCCGGGGCATTTTGCTGAAAATACCTTTCTATATATTTCATCACGCCGGAGAATTTTAAGGGCGTTGAAAAGTACTCGGAAATACCCGCTTCCTCAAAGGCGGCAATTTCCTGCGTGGCAACGTTGTTTCTTCCAAATCCCAGAATAAGGGGAGACATGTTTTTTATTTTGCTGATATTTTTACAAAAGTTGATATGTTCCAGATAATTTTGCGGCAGTCTGATTAAGACCACATCGGGCTTAAACTGCACAGCATTAAGATAGGATGTGCGGTCAGGCTGAGCCTCCAGAATCTCAAAACCCGTTTGTTCGAAGGCAAGGAGAAGAATATTCTTCTCCTTCTTATTTTCCGATATAATCAGTATTGAAGGCACTTTGAGAGCCGCCTCTTTTGTTATTAGTTTACATAATATATATTATGCGACATTGAATTATTCCTCATAGTAAGTATATCACCACTGTCGAATTTTTGCAAGAACGGTTTTATTTACAGATTAAAAAAAGAACTGCGGATAATATCCAGTCCGATGGTCAGTTCAGCAATTGCCTCACCGAAAATGATTGAAGGGTTCTGAATAATTGATTTTTTGAACCGCAATGATAAAAAATAAATTGTAATAAAAATCATGCCGTAAATATTGAATCGCGGGATATCTGAAAAAATCAATAAAGGCCACAGCGGTATCTGAAAGGATGAAAAAATCAAATACATTTTTTCTATAGCGGTCAGTGATCCAAATAGTTTTTCACCCTGTTCTTCGTCGGTGACATTTTCCTTTTCAGTCTGATTTTCAAAGGCAGCCATACGCTGAATAAAGGCGGATATACTTCGGGGGAAAGTTATAACAATCCCCGAAGAAATTATGGACATACCGCTGAAGAAAATTATAAAATACGACATTGATCAACCTTTATTCCGGGCAGTAAGTACAGGCTTTATTCCCAATATCGGTTCTGTACTGCATGCCCGTAAAATGAATTCTGCTGACACCGGTATAGGCTTTTTTAATTGCTTCTTCAAGGGTGCTTCCCCTGCCAGTAACCGCTAAAACACGTCCGCCATCTGTATAATATCGGCCCGTCTCTTCTGCTACTCCGGCAAAACATACTGATACACCAGGCGTAGTATCAGCTTCCCCTATACCTTCTATGGGTATCCCCTTTTCAGAGCTTTGCGGGTATCCGCGGGATGCCAGGACCACGGTGACACAGGACTCCTTACGCAGGGAAAATTGTGCTTCCCGGATATTTCCGCGGGCGCATTTCAGAAAAACATCATACCAGTCGCATTCAACCAGCGGGAGCACAGCTTCAGTCTCGGGGTCACCGAAACGGCAGTTATACTCCACAACCTTCGGGCCTGTTTCAGTCAGCATGAGCCCAATATAGAGTAAGCCGGCATAGGGGGCTCCCTCTTTTTGCATGGCCTGCAGAGTCGGCGTAATGATTCTTTCCTCAATATCGCTCATCATGGACGGTGTTACTGCCGGTGCCGGAGCATAGGCGCCCATACCGCCCGTATTGGGTCCCTGATCATTATCAAATATGCGTTTATGGTCCTGTGATACGGGGAGTATTTTGTAATCTGTTCCATCCGTAAGGACAAACACAGATGCTTCAGGTCCTTCCATCATTTCTTCAATGACCACGGTGTTTCCCGCATCTCCAAAGGTCTTTTTGTCAAAGATCTCCTCCAGGGCGTTTTCTGCCTCTTCGTAGGTTTGGCACATAATTGCCCCCTTTCCCGCAGCCAGACCGCTGACTTTAATCACAGTGGGCACGCCCTGTTTCCTGATGTATGATTGAGCGCTTTCTTTATCCGTTACCGCTGTCCAGGCAGCTGTGGGTATCGAATATTTTTGAAGGATTTTCTTGGAGTAATGCTTGCTGCCTTCAAGTTGCGCTGCCTTTTTTGACGGTCCGAACACGGGGATGTTCACAGAAGCAAAGATGTCGCTTATGCCTTCCACAAGTGGCTGTTCGGGGCCGATTACCGCAAGGGTTATGTAGTTCTTCCGTGCCCATTGTGCCAAATCTTTCCAGGTGTTTACATTTTCCTGTACGGAAAGAACGCCATCTTTTTCAGCACCGGGATTGTGAGGATACATATAAATACGGGGCGAATTCGCAGAAGACTGAAGAGCCTTTGCAATTGCATGTTCCCGTCCACCCTTTCCAACAATAAGCACAGATTTTTCCGACATTTAGCTATTCTCCTTTGCAATATGTTTCATATGAAGTTTCAGTAATCTTTTCATAAGTTCTTCATAATCCTCAGGATTATCCGCAGTATTCTCAAGGGATTGGGATGAGAGAATAATTGAATCATCCTTCAGACAGTCCTGTACGCGGTTGTAGACAATGGTTGAGTTTCTCCGGGGTGTCATGGGAAGAATAAGTATGGTGATTTCCCTGCTGCGTACAAAAATATGACCGATCATATCAAGATAGCGCAGACTCTCACCAATGAGGGATGCGATTTTTTCGGTAATGGAAATGTCAGGATCCCGGGGATTGGAAAGAGCCAACACCGTAAAGGGATGGTTGTATCGGTTGTGTTCTTCCACGTGACGTTTCAAAAAATAGGTGGTGATTTTGGGATTCAGAATATTTACGGAACTTGTGTTTTTGCGGGTTTTTTCCTTTTTCTGTGCAGCTGCAGTAAGAATATTTTCAATCTCCTCAGGGGACAGCCCCAGCTTATCAATATTATCAGTGAGTAGCTTCTTATAGGTATCAACATCCTGAGATTTGTCGATAACGGTATACAGCATCTGGCTGATTTTATCGGTGTCGATGGTATCCGAGGTACCGATGGTATCAACAATCCATTCATTCTTTATTTTTTCCAGGGTCTCCGGGTATCGGGCTGCAATTTTAGATTCGATTTCTTCATAGAGCTTGCTCTCCCCCATTTGTTCCTTAATGCCTGAAAGAAGCTTGCTTTCAATGGTTTTTACGATATCTGAAACTGCTGAGGAGTCAGTGGTTTCTGTATCCTTTTTTTCCAGAATATTTTTGCCCGCTTTTTCGATCATCTCACTGATGTAATCGGATATATCGCTGCTGTTTCCCAGGTCTTTCAGCTCCGCTGACTGCACAAGAAGTTTTGCCGATTCTTCCGGGTTGTCACCGATGGCACGAATCAGCTCTTCCTTTTCCACTCCCATGGCATCTGCTTTTTCAAAAAGAGTATCAAAAGCCATGTTGGAAGACAGTTCATTTTGAAGGGCATTGATGACGGAAATAAAAAAATCGTAGGGAACTCCTGCTTTCAGCAGCTGATTTTTCAGCGGAGGCAGAATTTTTTTAATCTCCCCCGGATCACTTGTAATGCGTTTGAGAAGAAAGGCTGTTCTTTCGGGTGACGTATTGTTTTTGTGGTATTCCTCAGTAATTATTTTTACCGCGGTTTCGATGGTGAGTTTTTCGCATTCCGACACAATATCATTTTCATTGTTTCCCATTTCGCGGTATCTCTGCTCAATCTTTTTTTCATCCTTGAGCTGAGAGGAGATATCAATGAGGCTGCTGAATATCTCGTCATAGCTCATTTGTGTATCTGTAGTGCTGTCACCATTGAGATTTGATCTCAAAAGTGCCACCTTTTCTTTCAGGTGATCTGTATCGTTATCTTCCCCGGTCTGTTCCCCGCTTTTTTGGGAAAAGGGTGATCCGGATCCGCCCACCAGGCTTTCCACTCCCCGGTAAATTTCTTTGTTCAGGGAGTTATCCCCCCCTTCGTTGAAATTATCACCATCGATAATCTTCTGCTGTTTGGTGACTTCCCGCAGGGTGACATAATTGGTTATTATGGTATGTATACCCTGTTTTTCAAGGGCGGAATTTATATACTCATAATTCTTTTGTTCCCGAACCGCCTCGATATAGATGCCGCCAAATACAGCAATATCCTGTGATGAAACGTTTTGCTTGAATGTAATGGACTCAAGGGATGTTTTTTGAAACTGACCGGCTGTTCGGGACACATTAAGATATGTATCAACGCAGTGTTTACCGATATAGAATGATTCACCGTTTTTCAGCAGGGTTATATGGTGGTTCAGGGTCGCTGTGCGGCGAATTATTTCGGCAAGATCGGCCGATGCATTCCTGTGAGACGGGTGGTTTGGACCAAAGAGTATTAGGTTGTTAAAGAGCAGGTTCAGCTTGATTGAGATTTCTTCTTCCAGTTTTTTTCCCACCATAAAATCTCCTCCCTTTTTTAGTTTTGATAGGCTTTCAGGTAGCCGATAAATTCTTCAGCGCTGGCGATTCTTTTTTTGGGCTCGCTTGCCACAGCCTTTGTAATAATATCCATAAGTTCATCATCAATGTCAGGACGCAGGCGTTGTATATCCTTTTCAAGAAAGGAATCCGGCGCATCAATCTTGAGGCGGAGGATCTCTTCAGGGGATCTTCTTTTTGCAGGGACATATCCCAAAAGAATATACAGCAGGGTTATCCCCGCACTGTATACATCACTGGTTACATCACATTCATCTCCCCGTGCCTGTTCGGGAGAAAGGTACAGAGGACTTCCCACAATGACGTTATCGTGAATACTGTTTATCATACCCGGCGTAGTGGCAATACCGAAATCAGCAACAAAAAGGCGGTTCCTTTTTGTTTCGATAAGAATATTGGCCGGTTTTATATCACGGTGGATTACCGCTTCCTCGTGGGCATGCTGCAAGGCATCCAGCATATCAATCATAAGTGAAAACACTGTTTCAAAGGGAAGATATCTGCGGCTCTTTACGGGGTGTTTGAGTTTCTTCTGTACAATGGTGCTCATATTATTTCCCTCCACAAGATGCATGACCTGGAAGTAAACATCATCGCTCTCCCCCATCTTGTAAATGGGGATAATATTGGGATGGCTCAGGCCTGCAACAATCTGGGCTTCGGCAAAGAAATTCTCAATCTCCTCGGTACGGGCCTTGAGCTTGGGAAGTAATTTAACGGCAACGCGTCGTTTCAGATCGTCCTGAAAACCGGAAAAAACCACACCTTTTCCACCGGAACCAATCACTTCAAGAAGGGTAACGGTATCAAATTTCCGCCCGATGAAGGAGGTGTAGTCAATATTGATATAATCGAAAATTGATTTCATTGTCTTTATCCGTTATAACTTTCCTTAAATATAATTAATTCGTTGCCTGTACAGCGTATTCAATCGTCAATTCGCTTTTTGATCCAATGCCAGATAGACACGCCGGTATCACAGAGAGGCTCCTTTTCTTTTTTTCTTAAATTATTTAAAATTATATCTTTAAGGCCGCCTGAGTACAGGTCATTATTTTCTATTTTACTTCCTCTCCCCCATTTATGCAAGGTTTTTTCCAGGGAAGAATGTTCAGCAAAATCAGAGCGGGGGAAATATAAGAGCGGCTTCTGGGTATTCAGCGCTTCGCACACCGTATTATAGCCCAGTTTAGAGAGGAGTATATCACAGGAGGCGGAATAATCCTGCAGGGGTATTGATTTATCTATGGGAATAAAATTTCCCCTGTGCGTCTCCGGTGGATAGTAGCCGAGAAACACCACATCCTTTGTGCCGTACACCCGGTTCCAGTCTATTGACCCTATGCCGTAATTCCCCAGATATACCAGAATCAAAAGAGTAGTTTCGCAGAGATTGAAACGACGGCAGATTTCCCTCCTGCGGTTTGTTCCCGGACGCAGAAGTGTCTCATTTTTTCGGTACTGTCTGCCAAAAAACTGCGGCGGCATACCGGGACAGAGGTGAATCCAGTAATCAAAGAGGGAATATTCCCTGTGAAGCCGGTGGAGTACCGGTATAAACGCCGGGGTGCCTGTGGTGTACGGGCTATAGATATCATACCAGGTGAAATTTCCTGCGGCCAGGGAGGGTACTCCGCATTCCTGTGCAAGTACTGCCGGGTAAGAGGCAATATCACTGATTACAAGTCCCGGTGTTGTGCTTTTCAGCCAGCGGGATTCGGCACTCCGGATTCGGTCATTTTGGGCAAATATTCTGTTACACAGAGACAGAGTGTGTGTAATATCCACCTGCAGGGAATCAATTTGACAGCAACCGCAGTCAAATGCCTGATTGCGATACATAAAGGGCCGCGTAATCTCTTCTTCAAAGAACTTCCTGTCCAGAGAAGAAACGATGTATACAGGATATTCACGGGGAATGCGGTTGATCAGAAAGCTTTGCCGAACACCGTGACCAAAGCCGTGGCCGGAAATATACCACACAATGCTCTTTTTCAGTGACACCTATATACTTTCAACAGAAATCTGAGAGAAGATACGATCAATCTCTTCTGTGTCAATATTTCCCGGTCCCAGTAGCTGAGCATTTGAAACTCCGCAGGCAACAGCCCGGCGGCACATTGTTTCAAAATCATCTCCGCGGATTTTGGATACCACCGCCCCTGCAAGAAATGCATCCCCGGAACCAACACTGTCACGGGCCTGGATCTCCGGAGGGGTGCAGAGAAAGCAGTTCTTTCTGTTCAGGGCGATTACCCCGTCCTTGCCCAGGGTGATAAACACAAATTCAATACCTTCGTCAATAAGTCGCTTGCCCTTGAGGGTAATATGTCTGATGCCTTCGATTTTTTCGGCAAGGGTTTTTTCAAGCTCCGAGATATTCGGGCTGACGATGCAGGGTTTTTTCTGCATGCCGTATCGCAGCGGAATACCTGAAGTATCAAGGGCTGTTGAAAGATTCCCTGCCTCAGCCTGTTCTATAAGATCCGCATAGGTGGTGTCACAAAATCCCGGAAGCATACTTCCTGTAAATGCCCAGAAATCATTGTCAGATTGAGCCATAGAGGCAGTGATACGCCGCAGGGTTTTTTTCTTTGCTGCGGAATCAACAGCTTCGCCCACACTGTTTATGTGGGTTACCATTCCCCTCTCATTCTCAAGAAGGGTAGTATTAATGCGCACATTTCCCGGAGTGGTCACAAAGGAGTACTCTATGTCCCGGCTGCGGCAGAACTCTTCAAAAATGCTACGGCTGTTTTCCGGTATGGTTCCTATGATTTTTACCCGCTCACCGAGGCTGCGCACGGTTTTTGCAAAATTCATGCCCTTTCCTGCAGGAAAGACATGGGATTTTACGGATGTGTAGGTGTTCCCCAGCACTATTTCCGCCATGGGATACACAATATCAACAGAGGGATTGAGTAATGTTACATATATCATAATTCCGCCTTTTGCTCCCTAAATATAGTATTTAGACGGAATGCAGAAAAGATACTTAGTAAAATATCTGCCTGAAGGAGGCGCCGATATTGCGAAATTCGGAGCGTATTACCCTGCCGTGAATACCTTTTTCAGGTACGAGGTGCTGAGTGTCGGTATTTCCAAAGAGCTTTGCAGTAAAATGCCCGTATTCAGTAGAACTTTCCGCATTCAGGGCCATTCGTGTCAGTCGCGGCAGCCGGTCGGCTGTTTCTTTCTGAACCTCCCCCTCCATCTCAAAATAGAAAACCCCCCTGCTGCTGAGATTCCCCCATCCGGTAAAATTCAGCATGGGGCTTTCGGCCTCCACATATTTGAGATGGAGACGGCGGTCGCTCATCAGGGTTGCAGGGTTCATACTAATGCGGTTAAAGAAAACCTCTTCAAATGGCGGAGCAAAGCGTTGTATGATTTCGTTTTTCTGCAGGGGCAGATTACGTACACGTAGATTGACAAGGGAAATGCTGAGTCGTTCCCCCGTAAAGCTGTCCGGATCTGTTAATTGCCCCGATACGGTTCCCCGGAAATACCCTCCGCCGCGAAAATTGACATCACTTTCGGGAAAATACCGCCGTTCAATTTCAGAGAGTTTGAAATTTTCCACCCGTGCTGTAATAACGGCATCCAGCGCAGGATTGAGGGTAACCGAAGCTTCATCAACAAAAAAACGGGTGTTTTCATCTGTTACGGCACGCAGATTCCACAGGGAAAGAGCGGTATCGTCAAAATGCCATGATGTTTCAAAGACCTCCATGTCATGCCACGATGGAAGCGTGATAGTGCGGGCACTGAAGCTGCCGGAATCAGGGGAGATTTCTGCTGTAATGCTGCGGGCGATGGATTTTTGAGCGGTATCAGAATAGACAAAGAAATTTCCCACACTGATTTGCGCATTTTCACTTAGGTACTCAGAGAGATATGAGTTGTATTCAGGAATCTTATTTCGTAAATCCTGGAGCAGTGCGGTATACTCTGTGGAAGTGTCTGAGAAGTTGAGGTCCCCGGTTTTATGCAGATACATTTGGGAAATATCCGTATAATTAATGGCGGGAACAGAGGATTCATCATACATCAGGGAAAACTCTCCCCATTTAAAATGAAAACGTTCGTTGAAATTGCAGGTAAAAAGGGTGATAACCTGGCGATTTTTTCCGATACGGGTGAGATTGAATTTGCGCCCCCTGAGAAAGTTTTCCTTCGTATCTGTTATATCAAAGGTTTCAATTTCTGCACGTTTGAGACGGTGCAGGTTTTGATTATGGCGGAGATTTTCTGCAGAGTCTATATCGAAGGGGGCAGAGTGCATGTTGAGAGTGTGTATACTGAGTATTTCCGGCCTCAGTATTTCATCCATAAGAGCAAACTGCCCCTGAGCTGTACGTATCAGCAGGGTATCGCCATACTGCAGTCTGCCGCAGGAAAAGGCAAGGGAGGATTCGTTGGGGCGATGCAGTCTGAAATTCTCAAGCAGAAAATCTGTGGTCTCAGAAAAACCGATACGCAGGGCATCTATGGATATTTTTTCTCCGAAAAAAAGCGGGTCCGGCAGTTCCTGTTCTCCGGACAGAATATACTCTTCCAGAGAAGGAGAATAGGAACTGTACCGGGAGAATTCAGGCAGGATAATACGGTGTGCTTTCAAAGTATCCAGGCGGATGACTGAATCGGTGTTATCAAAATACAGAGAGATGCCCTGCAGGGTATCCTCCGTACTGGAGTACACCGTTTTGGCATATGCATGAGAATTCCCAGCAGTATAAAAGGCAAGCGAGTCACCGTGAACCATAAAAGTGTCGGCAGGATTGGGAGCGATAAATTCACCATGGGAAATGGTTATGCTGTCCATGGCTGATAAAAAATCCTGATTGAGAAGTACGTCGGGATCACCGGTGATGAAGTTTTTAACGGAAAAATCTTCAGGGGCAGTAATACGGGTTGTATCAAGTAGTATATGTGTCAGGGATATGGCGTGAAGGGTATCTGTGACAAGCGCGGTGTCCACCTTCGCTTCTTCATTTTCCTGACTTTCCTGAGGTGATGACACCTGTGTTTCAAAGATGGTGTCGGTGATAATTGTGTCTGGTTTTTCTTTCAGGCCGAGCAACATATGCGAGGCATTGAGAAAAAATGTGTCCCGATCAAAGGCAAAGGGATATTCCTGTATGTTCCGGGCTTCAAGTGTTTTTGCCCTGAGATCAGCCCGAACACCGGATACGATAAAAGGGGAACGAAAGGGGGGAAGTATGGAGGTATCAGCGACACTTTTTTCAAGATGTGCCGAGAAGGTGGAGTCCGAATAATGAACGGAATCAAGTATCAGGGAGTCGGATCTGATATCCTTTGGCAGGACGGATGTAATAGTGCGTGAAAAAACAGC
Source organism: Fibrobacterota bacterium (assembly GCA_051745755.1). Taxonomy (GTDB): domain Bacteria; phylum Fibrobacterota; class Chitinivibrionia; order Chitinivibrionales; family Chitinivibrionaceae; genus Chitinivibrio. Next base: position 1,844 of record JBNJEI010000022.1, on the reverse strand, counting down.
GGGATTGGGCATGATAGAAAAATCAGAGACCGTGATTCTGCCTGTAAAATCTCCAGCAGAAGGAGTATGGAGGTATCCGGAGAAATCGCCGGTGAGTGAATAGTCTCCCCGGGCATCACGGAGGTAGTGGGTAAGCCCTCCCTGCTGTAAAAGGGCTGCGGGAGAAGATGTGTGTCCTGAGATACTGAATGTGGAGAGGCTGTCATCAAAGGGGTATAATTCTCCTGAAAGGTCAATGCGTCCCCAGTCTTCCTGTTCTGTGCGAAGATCAGTAATCTGCAGTTTTCCATAAGAAGTCTCTGTGGCCTTGATTGCGGTGTTTTTCAGTGAGTGGGAGTGGAGGTAGAAAGAGGAAAATTCTGTTTCCAGGGTGAACCGGTCAGCAAATCCTGCATTGAGTCTGAGGTTTGACAGATAGAGCGGAGATGCTGATATATTTCCGATACGAAGAAATACATTCTGACTTCGGGAAAAGGAGCGTATGTCCTCGTAGATCCCCTGAAATTTCTCTTTTGAAGGATCGGTGCTCCCATCAATCAGGCGATTGAAAATATCTGAAACATCAGAATTAAAAATATCCACTGAATAATCTCTGAGCTCTGTTTTGAAGTAGGTAATCTCCGCAACGGTATCGATACGACCCCGATAAAAGCCCATTTTAAAGTATTCCTCCCTGTTTCTGGCTATGGAGAATGGCTGAAGCTGAATGGTATGCCCCTTATTGTCGTGGATGGTAAGATCGGAAATGGAGAGTTGGAAATGTGGGGCTATAATATTTTTTTCAAGAATTCCGGTTATGGATCTACGAATAATACCGGTAAAATCTTCTTCTGAAGCATAGAAGTCCATGGGCAGATGAATCTCAAGAGCATCAGTTGTAAGATTTCGCAGCTGCAGATTACCGGATCTGAGAAAATTGAGAATACTCAGGGATGCATCAATGGTTTCAGCCCGTACATGTGCCTCCCGTTTATCCCCCGCGTGTAAATCAAGGGATATCGCTTCAATCTCTATTCCTTCACGGTATGAAAAAAACACTCCTGAAACACTGCTTTCAACTGCCATCTGCGGAAATATTTCACGTATTTTCTCCTCAATCCTTTTCCCTACTATTACCTGAGACAGATACACAAATCCCAAAAAAGACAGGAGGAAGAACACAACTGCAAGAAATGATATTTTTCTTTTTTTCACGAGATAAACCCGGTCACATTCAATTATCTATATTATATATAATAAATAATTTATACCTCTGGTCAGGAGTGTTATTTTGCAAAAGATTTGTGTGTTTATAACAATATTTTATTCTACGGTGCTTTGCTCGGCTATAAATATACCCGTGGTTGAAAGAGAGCTTTCAAACGGGTTGCAACTGCTTATGATTCCCGATACAACCGTTGCCGTGTCGTCATGCCGTCTGTATTATTTTACCGGATCATACTATGAAACCGGAGGAACCACGGGGCTCTCCCATATGTATGAGCACATGATGTTTAAGGGGACACAACGGATCGGCACCCGGGATTATTCTGCAGAAACAGAATATATGGAGCAGATTGATGCATATATTGACTCAATACAGCAGCTGAAACACCGGGGGTACGAAGAAAGCAGTGATACGATTCAACAGTATGATCAAAGAATCAAAGAACTTCAGGAGAGGCAGCGTGAGTACATTATTAAAGATGAGATCTGGAGTTTATACAGCAACGCAGGGGCAACAAATCTTAACGCCTGGACCAGCCGCGATCTCACGGCGTATATTGTGACCCTTCCGGCACATAAGTACGAGCTTTTTTTTAATATCGAATCCGACAGAATGGAAAATCTTGTTCTGCGTGAGT
>JBNJEI010000021.1:0-43603 GCA_051745755.1 Fibrobacterota bacterium | reverse complement strand
GTCCTGGGCAACTTTAAAATGCTTTCTCAGTATTCCATTGATTTTGATGATTTTGCCGCACGGGCACAGGCTCTGGAGGAAGAGGCAAAAACCCTTATCGCCCTTGGGGTGGACGGTAAATTTTATGCCCTGATTGCCATAGCTGATACTGTTAAGGAGGACGCCGTGCGGGCAGTGGATGCCCTGGGAAAAGAAGGTGTACAAACCGCTATGATTACCGGTGATAATGAAAAAACTGCCCGGGCCATGGCCGAAAAACTTGGAATTGACCGGGTTATCGCCAATGTACTGCCCGACGGAAAGGTTGCAGAGATCAAGCGTCTGCAGGAGAGCTATGGCACGGTTGCCATGGTTGGTGACGGTATAAACGATGCCCCCGCCTTAAAACAGGCCAATGTGGGGATTGCCATCGGCAGCGGAACGGATATCGCCATTGAAGCTGCGGATATTACCCTGGTGCGCGGTGATGTAACGGCGGTTGTTTCAGCTCTGAAGCTTTCCCGGGCAACTTTCCGCAAGATACGGGAGAATTATTTCTGGGCATGGATTTATAATGGAGTGGCCGTTCCCGCCGCGTTTTTCGGTCTTCTTCATCCCATGATCGGTGCCGGGGCAATGGCCATCAGTTCTCTTACGGTGGTACTTAATTCTCTGGGGTTGAAGAAAACCGATATTGACATATAAGTATTTCCATCAGTCAACGTTCATTGATGTGGGGTTCTGCGATCTGATACATATTCTCTCAGTTTAGGCCTTTTTGTCCACACTTTATCAGAAGTCAGGGAGATAATTGTGAATTATCCCGGCTTCTGTACTATGTTATGGGTGTTAAGGTGGATTATGAGGTTTAATTTCCAAACGGAGTAAAATATGTGGTATTTGTTTCCTGCGCTTATGGCGTTGTTTATTTCCGTGTCTTATGGTGGCGACTCGGTTGATGTCCTTTCTCAGGTCAGTGTTTTGTCTCAATATCAGGTGTCAGTATCCGACACAATGACTGAGTATGAGAAAGCACAGGAATATCTTGATAAGCGGGGAGAGGTTATTCTTTTCATACCCCGTGATGAATGCGCTGACAGGATGAGTATTCTCAGCAGCATTGTCAGTATCGATAGGGTGGATGAATCATCGGTACGTGTATATGCAAATACCGAAGGCTTTGATGAGCTGATCAAGCGCAATTTTCCCTATGAGGTGGATACTCCCGAATCACTGCTTTTGCCTTCTGTTACCAGCTCCGATTATGAAAATTACTCTCTCAGTGATCCAATTACGTCATTTCCCTCCTATGCGGGATACCTCAATATAATGGAGGAATTTGCCGAGGAAGCTCCGGAAATATGCCGCATAGAAGATGTGGGGCAGAGTGCAGAGGGAAGAAAGATTCGTTTTGCCGTGCTGTCAGGTAGTGAAGACATCCCCCGACCGAAGGTAAAGATCGGCTCAACGATTCACGGAGATGAAACCGTGGGGTTTATTCTATATTTAAAAATGCTGCGTCATATTATTACTAATTATGGCAGCGATCCTCAGATAACCCGCATTGTGGACAGCATAGAGACCTGGGTGTGTCCTGTGCTGAACCCCGACGGCACCTATCGGGTGAGCGGCGGTTCAGGTCAGTCGGGGGCAACCCGTGGAAATGCGAACAATGTGGATTTAAACCGCTCCTTTCCCGGGCCAACGCAGCCCGATGGTAAGAACGTTGCTCAATCACCTGAAATGGTCGCCATACGTGATTTGGACCGTCAGAAACGATTTACTGTGGGCACCGATGCCCATGGGGGAATGGAAGCTGTAGTATTGCCCTGGGGATACAGCCTGAATGTAAATGCGCCGTCCAATCGACAGGCCTGGCTCGATCTTTCTGGGGTACTTGCCTCCAATCTTGAAGCCATGATTATCTGCGAGTCCGGCCCCTATGCAGCTCAGGGAAGTACCTTCGATTTTGGGTATTGGGATTATTCAGGACTTATCCTCTGCCCGGAGCTGTCCAATTCCAAACCAATTAATGAAAGCCAGTTTCAGTATTATTTTGATTTGTATAATCAGGGCACAATCGACCTTATAGAAGAAGCTCTTAATGGTGTGCGGGGCAGTGTACGCGATGAATCCAGCGGTGAGCCCGTTGATGCTGAAATTCGCATGAGTACCATTGACGATGACGGGTACGGCCAAGTGAAAACCTACTCCGGTTTTGGTGATTTTTATCATCTTGCTCCTGCCGGATCATATGATGTTACCATAACTCCTAAAAACAGCGAGCGTTACTCCGATACCACCATATCCCCGGTGCAGGTCAGCCAGGGGGAAGCGACGATTCTCGATGTTGAGCTTAGGGATATGAGTGTGTCCTATTATTCACTGGATATGAGTGCCGAAAACGGCAGTATATCCGCAGAACCTGACCGGGATGAATATGAAGCGGGGACTGAGGTTGAGCTGTCTGCCCAGGCTCATGAAGGTTATAAGTTTTCAGAATGGAGCGGCGATATAAGGGAGAACGAAAATCCCGTACGTATTGTTATGGACAGTGATAAATCTGTTGAAGCAGTGTTTGAAGAGGATCGTGAAGAAATCACTCTTCTGACTGATATGGCAGGAGATATAGTCCTTACAGGAAAGGAAGCCCTGCTTTCCTGGGAAAGCGAAAACAGTGCAGGGGATTTTACCCTGAGCCTGATTGACCGGGAAGAAAACGAGAAAGTTATTTCCCATGGTCTTAACGTTCAGGGAGAATATACCTGGGAAATATCAGAAGATGTGCCGTCGCAGACCGGGTATCGGCTCGTATTATCTTCTTCTGAGACAGGGGATACCACCAGTGAGTTTACCATAATTGCCCATAATCCCTCACAGGAGTTGCTTCTTATGGATCAGGACAGTCTCAGCGTTTTTTCTGTTTCAAGCCAGGAGCGTTCAGAGATTGACGGATTGGCAGAACATGTTCTGGATATGAATACGGAATCCATCTGGCATACTGAGGTCAATGCTTCGGGACATCCTCATGAAGTTGTTCTTAAAACAGAGGAGAGCTGCGGGATTTCGGGCTTTGTCTATATTCCGTCTCCCCGGGCTGAATTCAGTGCCGTTTCCCAGTACAGCATTGCCGTAAGCCGTGATGGTGCACAGTGGCAGGATGTGGCAGAAGGAACATGGGAGTATAATTCCGGACCAAATGTTAAAACCGTTGAATTTGACGGAATACCGGCACAATTTCTGCGTTTTACCACCCTGGGGGCGGTGGCCAATGGGGGTGAAAGCTCTGCAGCTTCAGCAGCACAGCTTTTAGTGTATTATAACGATCAGGTTGATGCTGCTGTTGAGCACGAAAACGCCCTGGATAACGTGATGGTTTCCGCCGGTTCCCTCTATCTTCCTGCAGGGGAATCATTCTCTATCCGTATCAGTAACGTGCAGGGACGGACATTGCACCGCCTGTCAAGCGGCGATGCCGGGCGTATCAATATGAAGGAAATCGGCCTTTCGCCGGGTATGTATCTGGTTCAGGTTGAATCAGTACATGGAGTGGATTACGGCGTACATTCCGTTGTGATTGCCGAGTAAATGTAACACAACCAGCGGTATTTTCTCAGAGGAAATGCCGCAGGGAGAAATAGACCGTCGGGTTTGTGGAAACCACGGTTTTGATAATCCGCTTCATTGACGGGGCTGTATCCGAATCTGTATGCAGGGAGGAAACGGCTTTGTTAAAGGCTGTTTCCTTAATGGAATAGAGCCCTTTGCGGGCCTTTAACCCCTTCGCCATTCGTTTTGCATGACGTTTCCATATGTGTATGTTGTATTCTCTGCAGATTTTTCTGCGGTGAGAATGTGTTGCTGCAGCGGCCAGGTCGGCAGCAGTTTCGCCGGCTATTCCGCCGGTGAGCATGGCCTCAAAAATACCTGAGCGGAACAGTGGGTTTACCATACTGCCTGCATCACCGCATTGAATAAAACCCTGTGCTGCCCAGGGTCTTTTCTCCGTAAAAACGGGAATAACTCCGCCGAAAAATTGTGAAATCCGGCCTTCGGGATAGAGTGTGTGCAAAATGGAGTCCAGGGTGCGGGCAATATTAATTTTATTGTTTTTTATATCTCCCCAGGCAACGCCGACATTAGCCGTTGTTTTTGAGACGGGAAAACTCCAGAGATATCCATCATGGGCGCTGTGAAAGTCCCGGTAGAGTTGAATTTCAGCGGGATTATTCTCAATTCCCTCCACAACCGCATAGGCTCCCATGTCATAGAAGTCGGTGCATGGGGTAATACCATAGTATTTTCCCAGACCCGACAATGGGCCCGATGCGTCAATAACAACGGATGCTTCAAGATCAGAATCGGAAAGTACAATTTTTTGCGTTGTATCGGTTGTGGGAATAACCGCGGTTACTTTTCTGCCCCGAAGCAGGGTAACCTGATCATGGGCGGTGAATTGTCGGAGAAGATCCTCCTGCATTTTCTCGCGATTGAGGATGTATCCCAAGGGGGTGTTGTTTTTTTCAAATACTGCTGATTTTTTGTTGGGGGCAATAAACCTGGCCCGGGTAATTGTCTGGCGAATCCAGTCCGGTTGAGGAGTGTAGCATTTATCAAAGGTTGATTTCCACACTCCCTCACCGCACCGAATGGTGTTTTTATAGGTTGACTCTTTCTCAATCAGAGCAATTGAGAATGGGCTGTCTTTCTGCAGAAGATGTTTAAGGGCAGTGAGCCCCGCCGGACCGGCTCCGATAACCGCAATATCATATTTTTTCATTGTCAATATCGCTGTTGATTTTCTGCGCCACTGTGAATCCATTGGTCATAACATTGTACACCCCGCATCCGGGGATAGTCCAATGTCCGCATTGATAGAGATTTTTGATATGTGTGGTGTATCCCATTTTTGTTTCGCGAAAGGGGTCGCAACTGTTTTCAAAGCCGTAAATAGCACCGTTCTGGCTTCGCGTATATCTGTAGAATGTATCGGGAGAGCCGATTTCCACATGGTTTATATACCCTTCGATGCCCGGGTATATTTTTTTCAGACGTTCAATCATGCGCCGGGCGGTTTCTTTCTTGTCCTCTTTCCAGTTATCAGACGCATTCTGATGGGCAAAACTTAAAAGGGTAAGGGTCGGTTTTTTTCCCAGGTATTCCTTCGGCTTGAGTGCCACCAGATGGTCTTCGTCATAGGGCAGGCCCCGGCGGGCAGCAGTATAAATGTCTGAATAGGCATGTATATCACGATACCAGGCAATAACATTTCCCGAAATCAATGTTTCATACCCTTCTTTCATACCAAGATAGACTGCCACGGAAGACAGGGAAGGGCTCAGCATATTCAGACGCCGCAGTATCCGTCTGCTCCGCATATTTTCCGGAAGAAGTTTTGTGTGCAGCAGATAGGGATTTATATCGGAAACTATACAGTCTCCTTCGTACGATGCTGTTTCTGTATGAACTGTGGTGATGCGCTTATTTTCCCCTGAAAACCCCCGCACTTCCTTCCGCAGAACGATGTGGCCGCCCCGCTTTTGAATATACTGTGCAAGGCATTCTGCAAGACGGGCAAAGCCGCCTTTTACAGAGTGGGAACCGTTGAAATAATGGGTGGCAAAGAGCATGGTGAGAAAAAGGCGCGACCCGTATTCCGGGGAAATCCCCACATAGGGCCATTGCCCCCCGAGAACGGCGATTAATTCCGGGTCGGTAAAAAGACTTTCCAGGTATGAGGAATAGGATCTGCCCTGAAATTTACGGGAAAATTCAGGATCCTTGTCAAGATATCCCTTCTTATCCGGGGTAAAAAGGGTAAACATTTTATCCCGCATCTCCTCAAGGTCGGTAAAAAAGCGGTTCAGACCCGACGATTCATGGGGAAAGACTGTATAGAAATAATTTTGAATATCCTCTTTTTTCTGAGGTATGCAATAGGAAGCATGGGATGTTGTAACCCGAAACATTTCATCCTGCTCCACAGGTACAATCTCACCGTCAAGTCCCAGCTGTTGCAGAAGAGAAAAAATCACTCCGTCTTCAGACAGGGGGGCGGTGTGTATCGCCGCTTCAAAGGTATAGTGTTTACGTGAGAAATTATGGGCGCATCCACCAATCTGGTAATGCTGATCAATGAGGGTGACCTCGTGCCCTTTCTGCGCAAGGAACGCTCCCGTGGTAAGCCCTGATAGTCCTGTGCCGATAATAACGGTCTTCATATCCACCAACATCGCTGCAGAGAGTTTGTTTACACAAATATACTTAAGGGAATAAAGGCCGGACAAGAAATTCTGTATCACCACAGCAGTGCAGGGACAGATTGCAGATTCCCGTAAATTTGATATATATTGTTTGGTTATGCAAGTATTTTTATGCAGTGGGAAGTGCCCCGGGAGATAACATGAAAGTTGTTTTGAGTATTGATATCGGCGGAACAAATACGGAACTGGCGTATATAGATTCCGCGGGGAAAATATGTGCCCGCAAAACGGTGGAAACAGGTGATGCCCTGCTTTTTTCACGGTATCTTGAATGCCTGGGGCGGGTAAAGGAGGAAATGGAAGAAGAATTTCCGCACTATGTACCGGTCGGTATTGGTGTGGGTATTCCCAATGTAAATCATTTTACGGGAATTATTGAATCCGCAGCAAACCTTAACTGGGAATTCCCCGTTAATGTTACAGGGGAGTGTGCTGATTTTTTTGGGCTTCCTGTTTTTGTTACCAATGATGCAAACGCCTGTGCCTATGGTGAAATGTATTATGGTGCTGCCCGGGGTATTTCTGATTTTATTCAGGTCACCCTGGGAACAGGTTTTGGTAGCGGGATTGTTGTGGATAAGAAAATCGTGGCGGGAAGCAGCGGCTTCGGCGGAGAGATTGGGCATACAACCCTGGTAAAAAACGGTCGGGAATGCGGGTGTGGACGCCGTGGATGTGTGGAAACCTATGTCTCCGCCCGGGGTATCTGCCGTACGGTTCTGGAGCTGCTTTGTCTGCGCAGGGAAGATTCCTCCCTGCGCAGTATTGCCCCAGCAGATCTTACGGCACAGGATATTTATGAGGCGGCATGCGCCGATGACGCAATCGCCCGTGAAGCCTTTGATAAAACTGCGGAATGGCTTGCGGTCACCATGGCTGATGCCGTGTGCTATGTCAGCCCACGCAGGGTGGTGTTTTTTGGCGGGCTTACCCGGGCAGGGGATCTGCTGATGGCGCCCTTTCTCCGATATTTTAAGGAGTACTGCATGGATGTCTATGTACAGGGGGTTGATTTTACATTTTCAGAACTGCCCAGCGGAGACGCTGCTCTTCTCGGTGCTGCGGCCGGTGCCTGGCTTTCTCTCAGGAAATAACATTTTTATGTTGCGTCCTATTTCAGGAAGATGTATACTTTCCTTAGAAAATTATCGCGTTCCGGGAGAGGGGTATGGATACACAGCACGGTGTTTCACCGCTAAGCTACACATCACAGATTCTGAGTCATCTTCTTTCCTCAGCATCGGAGATAGCCTACGTTAAACATGATGTTGCGCAGTTACTGGATCGGTTTTCAAAACTTGCCCACGACATCGTCCCCTCGGACCGATGCAGCATCTGGATTTACGATCGCCCTGCTCAGCAGCTCTGGACAAAATATGCCGAAGGCGTTGAAACCATCAGGATCTCATGTACTCACGGTATTGTGGGCAGTTGTTTTATGCAGAAAACCCCTCTGATAATTAACGCGCCCTATGAAGATGTTCGTTTTGATCCCTCCGTGGATACAAAAACCGGATATACCACGGAAAACATTATTGCCCTTCCTCTTCTTTCCAGCGAGGGCGAACCCCTCGGAGTATTTCAGATGCTTAATAAACTGGACTCAGCGGGCGGAATTAATCCCGGTGGCTATACCATGGATGATGAGCAGCTTTTGAATATTGTTGCCATGTATATTGCCCGGGAGCTGGATGCGTTTTTTCTTCGTGAGGAATTGACTCAGACCCAGAAGGAAATAATATATACCCTTGCAGAAACAGGGGAGATGCGTTCCAGGGAAACAGGCAATCATGTAAAGCGGGTGGCTGAATACTGCCGGTTTATGGGGAATTGCTGCGGATATGGAAAAAAAGATGTAGAGGTTTTAAGCATTGCTTCCACTCTTCATGATATCGGCAAAATTGCTATTCCCGATACGGTTTTGCTGAAACCCGGTCCGGTGACTCCTGCGGAGTTTGATACCATTAAAACCCATTGCACTCTGGGCTACAATATGCTGCGCCATTCCACCCGTGACATATTTGACGCTGCGGCAACAATTGCACTGCAGCATCATGAAAAATGGGACGGTAGCGGGTATCCACGGGGATATGCCGGAGAGGAGATTCATCAATTCGGACGGATCACCGCCATTGCTGATGTGTATGATGCTCTGGTGAGCAGACGCTGTTATAAAGATTCCTGGGAAGAGGACGCTATCACAGATTTTTTCAAAAAAGAACGGGGAAAACATTTCGATCCCGCCCTGACGGATATATTTTTAGATAATCGCCGGGTCTTTTGTGATATCCGTCAAAAATTAAAAGATGCATCGGAGGAATAATGCATGAACAGATTTTAATTATTTCCGGAATAATTTTCCTTATTCTCCTGGCTGTATCTGTGATTAAAGGGGTGGTCAAATTTGTACTTCCCGTCCTTGTCATCCTTGCTGTGCTGGTTTTTCTGGGTCCCCGCCTGGGATGGTTTGAAGAAAAAGATGTGCAGGAGAAAATTGAGAGATTCCGTGATGAATTCGGTGAAAAGGCTTTGGATTCCTTACGAAAATGATTCTTTTGAATATCCTGTGCGAGGTGTGTGATGCCCGGTTTTAAAATGCATACGGCGGTCTCCCTGATTCTTGGCATTGTCCTTTATATCATATATAATCTCGGGGTATTCTATGTCTCCGTGAATCTGTTTTCCGATGCCGTGGCAACCTACGAGCAGGTTTTCCTGCTTTTTATTACGGTTCTGGTCTTCGGCCTGTTTCCCGATATTGACACAAAAAGTGTGGGAGGGGCAGTGTTTTTTCCGTTGTTTTTTATTATGGTGCTTATATTTATACTTGTGGGAAATTACCGTGTTGCATCTTTTCTTGGGCTTTTCGGGCTTCTTCCTGCGGTTGGAAAGCATCGGGGATGGACCCATCATGTATTATCTGCTCTGCTTCTTCCGTTCCTAATGACCCTGATTCCCGTAGTGTTCTACGATACGGATCTTTTTTCCATCATTCTGCCCTATTCCGTGGCGGGTACGCTTTCGTATCTGGGGCATTTGATTCTTGACGGCGAGCTGTTGTGAAATATACAGTGTGTATTCTTGTCTGTATAACCCTGCTCAGCGGTGCAGATGACGTGCCGGGCCGCGGCTTTACCGTTGGTGATCTTGACCGCAGTAAACTGCAGGACACCCTGATATATGTGTATGAAGATGTGGCGGTGGTGGATATTAATGCCACGGTGAAACTCGTACTGATTTTCCCCGATGCTCATATAAAACGAAAGGTTGCACATAATTCCCGTTTGGTTGAAATATCACTGAGGCAAATGCTGTCTCGCGCTGAAAAGAGAGAAGATTTCTCAATACATCACTATACCCGGCAATTACGCAGAGAGATTAAGGATTTTACAGAAATCGACAGAGATTTTCATGTTGAGATTCACCTGCCCACAGTGAATTAATTCTTTTCCACGATAAGGGTCACAGGGCCGTCATTTTCGCATAATACATCCATTCGGGCCTGAAACTCACCCTGTTCCACTGATGAAATATGCTCCTTAAGACGTCTGATGCAGCGGTTGTAATACTCCTGTGCCTTCCCGGGCTCAGCCGAACGGGAATATGAGGGGCGTCTGCCCTTCCGGCAATCTCCATACAGCGTAAACTGGGATACCACAAGTATTTCTCCATCGGTATCAACAAGGGAGTGGTTCATTTTCCCATCCCTATCTTCAAATATGCGCAGATTGAGTAGTTTTTTCACCATCCATTCTACGTGAGATTCCGTATCATCCGTATGGATGGCAAGATATACAAGTAATCCCCTTTTAATGGTACCCACAATCCTTTCATCAACTGTAACCCGGGCATATTTCACCCGCTGAACCACTGCTTTCATACGCCCTTACCCTCTGTTTTTGAGATTGTCTGTTCGTCTATGGCGGTTTTGACAAGAAGATATGTTATGGCCGGCATACAGGACGCATCTCTGATGTTTTTTTTCTCAATCAGAGGGTTGTTACGAATGTCTCAAAGACGAACACATCTTACACCGGTGCATGATCAAATTCTGAATGCTGTATAAAATGTTCAATCTGATCAATTGTTTCCCCACAGTGATGGATTTGAAAATGATTGCAGGGAAGACTTATTGAGTCAGCACTGTGCTGAGACCAGGAAAGGGCGGAGGATAATTCAACTCTGCCGTCTCCGGACTGTAAAAATAACTTACCCAGTATGGTATTGTTTTTGGTTCCCGCTACAAGACCGACGGAAATATTTGTAAAACTCTGAAGCGGAAACGAAAGAGGGGATTTTAGTATATCCAGGGGAGGCATAATCTGTGCGACACCGGGAATACTGCTGAAAAAACGGGCAATTCTGTTACCCCGCAGCGGCGTTGCGATACACAGGCATTTTGAAATAAGTGGCGGTGCTTTGCTGGTTATAAAATGAGCTGCAATTCGCCCGCCCATGCTGTGTCCGATACATATCATTTCGCTGCATTTTTTTCGATGCAGGGCAGTTTGTCTGTCCAGGGAATCTACGCATTGCTCCATTGATTTGAATGTGGTGGGAAGAGTTACGGCCATTACATGCCGGTTATGTTTCTGAAGTTTTTTCTTCAGAAACGCCATGTCTTTTTCTGTTCTGAAAAAGCCGTGAATAAGTACAATGAGGGTCATTGTTAAAATGGCAGATGGGGTTTTTCGTCGATGCAGATTTCCCGGAATGGGCAGAATGCACAGATTTTGGGATTATCACACCGGGGAAATACCTCCATATCCCGGGGGATATTTTCCGCAGTATTGCTGCAGTAATTCTGCATTTCCTCAGTTTCCTCTCGAACCTTTTCATAGAGTTGTTCCAGTTCAGCTTCAAAGAGTTCCGTGGAAAGAATCTCCAGTGAATCGGGCTGAATGTAGACGATCTGCGGTCGTATGTTTTCCAGGTTCAGATGGGGGTTTTCAGAGAGGATGGCTGCACTGTAAGCAAGAAGCTGAGTGGTGTGCTTTTTGATCTGCTTTTTGCCGGTTTTCCAGTCCAGTATATAGACCTTTCCTCCTACGGGGAGAAGAAAATCCATTTTGCAATACGCCTTGATTCCCTTGAGGCGGGTTTCACCAAATCCGCCGGGTTCGATGATCCATTGACTGGCATCGGTGTGAGCTGCATCGATAATCCATGCATAGAGTGAACTGTCAAGAAACTGTCTGAGCATTGCGCGGATATTTTCTGCCGCATTGGGAATGTCAATGGCGATGTTGTCATAATAGGTTTCCATAAAGGTTTTTTCTGTGAACAGCTCTTCACAGAGCAGTTCTCCGTGGTGTAGAAATTTATCGGTGTTTATTTCCTCCTGTGAAATCTTCAGGCGTTTGAGAAACTGCTCAAAAATATGATGAATTACGTTTCCCTTTTCCAGTGGTACTGACGTAAGGCTTTTCAGGAATTTTATTTTCTCAAAGGGAACGGGGGAATATTTGCCGTAATAATTAAAATAATAGGCACGTTTGCATCTTTTAAAGAGATCGTATCGTGAAATGGACCACCCCAGGGGACGGGTAAATCCATAGCGTTTCATTTCAATATTCATGACCTGCTCCAAAATAAAGGGTATACGATAAGATATATAATGGAAATATGGTGACGGACGTTATACTGGATTTGATTGGATACGTTCCTATGCATTGCGCTCCTGAAAAGTATATATTAGGGTGATAAAACACATGTACTACTAACAGGAGCACAGAAATCAGAAAATCCGCTGATCCGCCCGCTGCCAAGGGATACTGCCGAAAGTGTAAAACCGTTCATTCCCTGCCCATGGGAAAAGCCCGGGCTGCGGCGCAGGATCTTTTGTACCGGTTACAGACAGAAAAACGAATTGATTTTGAGACCCCGGCGCATGCGGCGGATCCACGGTTTTCAACGGGCTGCCTCTACGGGGACCATCGGGGGCAGATGTTTGGTGTTCTGCATTGTATTGACCACCGCGGCGCGGATATTTTTCTCAAGGCATTTTCCTGTCAGCATGACGGTGTCTGGAATGCTCCGGGATGGGTTCCCCCCGTGGTTGATTCGCAGGAGTATATGAAGATAATTCGCCGGGGGCAGAAACAAACAAAACAATTGACACGGGAGATAGCTTCGAGTACCGGCTTTGACAAAGCCATGCTGAAAAATAAACGACGTATGATATCTCAGCATCTTATGCGAGAGCTTCATGATCTCTATATCCTGCATAATTTTTGCGGAGAAAAGGAAAAAATGCGCATGGTGTATTTGTCCGGAGGTATACCCTCCGGTGCGGGGGATTGCTGCGCTCCCAAACTCCTGCAGTATGCCGCTAAAAACGGATATGCCCCCCGGGGGCTGGCGGAATTTTATTTTGGAAAGGCAACGGTATCCAACAGCAGAATTGAAGGGCGTTTCTATCCTGCCTGCAGGGAACGGTGTGAGCCGCTTTTGGGGTTTCTTCTCTGCGGTACGCAGAATGATTCAGGGTAGGTTTTTGCTACTGTGTTTTAAATACATAGACACCATTCCAGTCGGTCATTGCTCCCCGGTGCGCCTTTTTTAGAAATTCCCGGCACCGCTGAATACAGAAATCAACAAGGGGATCCTTACACAGATTTTCCCTATGGGTATGGGGCCCAAGATCATGTGCAAGCTCTTCGTAGATCTTCAGGGCTTTTGAAAAATCTCCCTGTGAATAGAGAGAGAATGCTTTTTCGTGTGTTTTTTGAATGTCCGTTTTCAGATCCTGAACCCACTGTGGTTCATGGTCATAGACTTCGTATACGGCGATTGGTTCTTTTCGGCCCTTCACAAGAACCCTGTCGATAAAACGTGTTTTATGCGGGGTTCTCAGCACCGTGAGAATGTCTTCGGAAATCAGGACAGGCAAATTATAGTATTTTGTCAGGGATTCAATATGGCTTGCAGAATTCACGGAGTCCCCTATTACCGTATAATCAAGCTTTGAATAGGATCCGATATTGCCCATGACCACTTCACCGAAATTAATCCCCACACCGTTATAGAGGCGGACATTTGCGCTGGTACGGTTCATTTCACGGAGACGGATACGCATATCAACAGCGGCATTGACGGCATCATCTGAATTGACAAAGAGGGCCATAATACAATCACCGATAAGTTTGTCAATTTCCCCGTTGTTGCGGGTAATACACTTGCTCATTACATTGAAGTAACGATTGAGCATCTGAACCGTTTCCATGGGGGTCAAATCTTCTGAGAAGGCTGTAAAATCACGAATATCCGAAAACAGGATATTGGTGCACACCGTAGCCGCATCGATTGACAGGGGATTAAAACCGTTTTTTATATGGTCCACAATTGATTTTCGGGTGTAGAGTTCAATGATTTCCATATGTTTTTTTGTTAACCGCTCAGATTCTTCAACCGCCGAATACATACCCATATACTTTCGTGCCAGCAGCCATCCCTGTATCAGCACAAATATTATCAGGCCCTGAGCGCTGAAGTAGGTGGTAAACCGGCCGAGCAGAAGTGAGGTGTTGAGTATGTCAAGGAGGGCGAATATGAAGAAAATAACAAGAGAGATGCCGATAAGAACCGAGGTTTCCTTTTGCTCATCCTGTCGGTATGAAAGAATAATTATTCTCAGTATGTACATCATATGAAGCAGGGCAATTATATGAAATACGTCAAGGGTATGCATAAAAATGCGGGGAGGTGTTACCGCGAGTAGTATAATAAAAACAATGTCAAGGGAAACCAGAATCCGGACACCGAAATAATATTTTTTTTGTGATGAAGAAAAAAGGGAGTATACATACAGAAGTATAAGGGGGGTTGCACCGTAGTACCCCAGCATTTCCAATCGCTGCATCCATTCCCATGGGACAGCATCGGAGAGGAGGAATTCAAAAAATACCTTACTGTTTGTGGCAAGGAAGCGGAGGGTGAGTATGAAAATAAAACTTGCAAGAAACAGATACGAGGAATCGCGGCGGTATGCGCCGTAGAATATTAGAAGCAGGAGGGATATAAATAAAAAACCGCCGATCAAAACCGCATCGGAGAACATCGTTTTCAGACGTCTGATATTCATTTCCCGGGTTGGACCGATCAGAACACTTCCCAGTCCGCCGCCAATATGCTGTGTACATATATGATAGTTTGATACCTCAATATTAAGGCGGATGCTGTCCTGTGCTTTAAAATGAATAAGACGGGATGATATGCGGGGTATTGATACTTCTTCGGTTTTGCCCGGTTTTCCCACGGACCCGTGAGGTATGCCGTTTACCCAGAGTCGATAGGAGGTTACCGTCTGCGGTGCTGATAGGGAAAGACTGTCGATTTCCGGAGGCAGAAGCAGGGTTAGCTCATAGGTGCCGTACCCAAATGCGGGATTGGTATCAGAAGTCTCTATGATATCCTTCCATGAACCGGGAACTGACAGGGAACGGGGAGCAGCATCTGTGATGTCCCCTAATTCGTCCATTAAAATTCCCGGAAAAAAATGCCATTTTCCGGTTAATTTCAGTATGGGATGTTTCTTAAAGGAATGGGTTCGTAAATCTATCTTCCCATCTTCTGCATGAGGTATATGCGAAGATTGACAGCTCACAAAAAAGAGAGTTGTCAAAAGCGGGAAAATGAGTAACAGCTTTTTATTCATGCCCGATTCCGTTATAATGTCCTACGCTGAGTATATCATAATTCTATGAATATACAAGCTATTCTGCTCTTATACCCATCTTTTTCAGGATATATTTTACGTAAAACTATAACGATATAGCTAATTTTCAAGATATCCCGCTCCTATACTGCGGGGAGAAGGCGGGCCTTCAAGAATGTCCTTACGTCTCTTTCTGAGAAAGCATCCCGTGGCATTGCCTGATTCTGAAATTGACCAGGGGATCGACACAGAAATGTTTTGCATGGGTATGGGGACCGATCTCAGCGGCAAGATTTTCATAGATTTTGAGAGCCTGTGAAAATGCATTGTGTGTAAGCAATTCATAGGCTGATTGATGGATGGGCTGTATATCTTTTTTGATTTTTTTTACCCAGTTGGGTTCATGGTCGTATACTTCAAAAATCGATTCCGTTTTTTTTGAGCCTTCCATGTGAACTCGGTCGATAAAGCGTGTATGGTGGAAGGTTGTAAGAACCCTGAGTATCTCTTCAGAGATCAGAATGGGAAGATTGTAGTGTTTTGTTAAGGTCTCAATATACCCGGCAGCAGTAACTCCCGGGCCGATGACCGTATAATCCAGTTTGTAATCAGAGCCGATATTCCCCATAATTACTTCACCGAAATTGATACCAATACCATTGTGAAGTCTGAATCCGGGGTTTTTTCGGTTCATTTCCCGCAGCCGGATACGCATATCCACAGCGGCGTTTACTGAGTCATCAGAATTGGGAAAGAGTGCCATAAGGCAGTCGCCTGTGAGGGAGTCGATCTCACCTCTGTTGTGAGTGATACATTCACTCATGGCATTAAAATACCGGTTCAGGGCCTCAACGGTTTTGAGGGGGGATAAATTCTCTGAAAAACCGGTGAAATTACGAATGTCGGAAATAAGTATATTTGTTGATATTGTAGCGGGAGTAAAATGTAAGGGATTATGTCCCTTTTTAATATATTCCACAATGGATTTTCGCGTATACAGTTCTATAATCTTCATATGTTTTTGAATAGTCTGTTCTGACGTTACAACCTTCAAATACATTGCCATGTACCTTTGGGCGAGGAGCCATCCCTGAAGAAGGACAAATATTATAAGGCCCTGAGTTCCTGCATAATTTCTGAAAAACCCGTGCAAAATGGAATTGTTAAGTATGTCAATGGTGACAAAGGTGAAAAATATAATCAGGGAAAAGCCTACTATACGGGCAGCGTCACGTTCATTGGGGACGGTATATGATCTGAATATGATTTTGAAGACATATGCCATATGAATAAAAGTAAGAATATGGAAATAATCCAGGGTGTACATAAAGATTCTGGGCGGAGTGAAAACGACGGTAAGAATGAAAAGCACATCCACTGCTGCCAGAAGCCGGACAAAAGAGCGTTCTTTTTTCTGTGATGAAGGGAATAGTGAATATACATAGAGCAGCAGCAGAGGTGTTGCCCCGTAGTATCCGAGCATTTCCAGCCGTTGCATCCATGTCCAGGGTACAGAATCGGCCAGAATAATTTCAAAGAAAACTTTGCTGTTGGTGGAGAGAAACCGAAGAGTGACCAGAAGGATGAATGAGGAGAGATAGAGATATGAGGAATCCCGGCGGTATGCGCCGTAAAAAAGTATCAGAAGCAGAGCGATAAACAAAAAACCGCCAATGAGCATTCCATCGGCAAACATGGCGGTGAGCCGATTTCGATTCATTTGTTGTGAGGTTCCCAGATTCACGTTTCCAAGACCTCCGCCGATATGCCATGTTGATATATGAAAGTTGGATACTTCTATGGAGAGCTGAACAACGCTGTCTGCTTCAAAATGAATAGGCCGGGGGGATATCCGGGGCAGGGTTTTTTCAGCATATTTTCCCGGCTGTCCCACAGCATTCGTGAAAACTCCGTTTACCCAGAGTGAGTAGGCAGATACCGTATGCGGCGCGGAAAGGGCCAGTTTTTTAACCCTTTGTGGAAGGAGAATTCGCACTGTATAGGTGCCGTGCCCAAAGGGTCGGGCATACTCTTCTTCGTCCATACTTGCTTTCCATGCGCCGGGAACGAATACCCGGGAGGGCGCCGGTGTTTCGCCGGTATGTATGTTCTCCATACTCAGGCCGGGATAAAAATGCCAGAACCCTTTCAGGCTGATAACCGGTTCTTCCGCAAAATTATGGTTGCGCAGATCCAGGACACCATCCTCTATCTGCCCGGGATTCCGGGTATGACATGCGGTAAGAAGAGATGCGAGCACTGCGGTGAATATGATGAGATAGGACTTCATGGGCACTTTCCACTGTTGTAATCACCGTAAGTATACCATATTTTTGTGGTATACACAAGTATTTAAACTCTCATTAAAATATTTTCAGAGCAGAGTATCATCTGAAATATGTTTATCGTATATATTTATGCGTATGCGTTGTGGGCTATGCTGTTATTCTCCATGGGTGATGGTCACAGCTTGTAGGCCGTTCAGCACAGTGTGCCGGGCTCACTGCTCTGAGTATCCGATGTGCTGCAGTTTTTTTGAATACACGCTTTTGCGTATGTGTCAACAGATCTAAAAAAAGGGAGTTACCAATGAGTACAGTATTTTCAGCCAGATTCTTTTGTTTCAGTATCGTGATTTTGGCATTGTGTGTGTCCTGCTGGAGAAATCCAGTTGACGGTGACACAGACGAAGACCACGAAACTATTGCCGGTATGATACGAATACCCGCTGCAGGCACTAATTTCATTATGGGGGCCGGAGATGGATGGGAGGAGAGAAATCAGCAGGCGGTACGGTTTACCTCGGATTTTTATATAAGCGCTACATGTATCACACAAAAAGAGTATGAAGCAATTGTTGGCAATAATCCGTCACAATTTTCAGGGGCAAACCGTCCGGTGGAAATGGTCAGCTGGTATGATGCGGCTCGCTACTGCAATGCACGCAGCAGGTCTGAAGGCCGTGAGCCGGTATATCAGTATGATGGTGGTGTGGTGCATAAAGATACTGAAGAAGATAACTGGCAGGCAGATGTTAGTAAGAACGGCTACCGTCTTCCCACAGAAGCTGAGTGGGAATACGCTGCGCAGGGAGGTGTCGGCCATGAGTACGGAACTCATGATGGGGTTCTGGATCTTGACAGAGCCAATTATCGCGGCAACGGTATCCATCACACCACGGATGTGAAAACCTACGCGCCAAATCCTTTCGGACTCTATGATATGGCGGGAAATATTCAACAGTGGTGCACCGATTGGTATGGAAACTATTCTGACGATGCGGTTGTTAATCCTTCGGGGCCAGTGGATGGATATAATCGGGTGGTTCGTGGAGGAAGCTGGTATAAT
The DNA here is from genome assembly GCA_051745755.1 of Fibrobacterota bacterium. Classification (GTDB taxonomy): domain Bacteria; phylum Fibrobacterota; class Chitinivibrionia; order Chitinivibrionales; family Chitinivibrionaceae; genus Chitinivibrio. Next base: position 25,357 of record JBNJEI010000021.1, on the reverse strand, counting down.
AATGGGCAGTTTCTCCGCGCCGGTTCCCGCTCCTTCGCTTCACCCAATGAACAAAACGATATTCTGGGTTTTCGTGTGGTGATTACGCCCTGATTTGCTGATTTATATTCGTATTGATACTGCGTCCATTTCATACGATCAGAATGCTGCGACACGCATTATTTAGAAAAGAAGGAAATAATATCGGGTTTTCGATCAAGCTGCAGGAGTTTCTGCACCTTCTCTTCACTGTTTAATGAGGACGCAAGTCCGCCAAGATACTGTACATAAGGTACAGCTTTATTATCAGGAATAAGGGTGAGGATTACAATCCGGGCGGGTTTGCCGTCCATGGTATTGAATTCAATACCATCCTGGCTCAGCCCCATGACCGTAATCAGACGATTGATTGAAGGTATACGGGCATGGGGAAGGGCTACGCCGTTTTCCATACCCGTGCTCACGGTTGTTTCCCGTTCCCATACGGCAGCAAATAAATCTGCATCACGGGGTATACGCGTGTTTTGAAAAAGAACTTCAAGCAATTCCCGGATTGCGTCCTTTTTTGTTGTAGCCGTAAGGTTCAGTTTTATCAATTCCGGTGTTAATATCTTTGAAATGTTGAATTTTACCGGTGATTTCTTTGCCTTTGATATATCCCGTTTAATGTCTTCAGGGTTTACAACGTGCTGAATTTTTCCAACTAAAAGCCGAAGATCCGTCAGTTTTTCATAGAGCATGCTTTTTACAAAATATTCATCACTTTTGGCAGCCTCCAACACCAATTTCAGCGGGCTGGCATATAAGGTAATCAGGGATTTGTCCTTTTGGAAATGATATATTGTCTCATTTGTCTCAATAAAATTCACATAAAACCCTTCTGCTTTAAATCCCTTTGTCAGATTTGTAATGACAAGATCAGTTAAATCTGATGAGTAACATTCAAAAGGAATTTTAACGGTGTCTCTGATCGGGGTGTCATCCAGTATTCCCCGCCGGTCGATTGAAAACAGCCGTTCCAGAACAATCTGTCCGAGCATAGTTGCCAGAAACGTCATAAGTATAGCTGCAGAGAAGACCTCGGCCGTAAGCAGGTTTGAGGATAAACCGATACTGGCGATAATCAGGGTTACTTCTCCCCGCGGTACCATCCCAAAACCGATTCGCGAGGCTCCCAGGGTATTGAATTTGAAGAATAAAGAAGGAATACCGCAGCCCAGCACCTTTGCCGCAATGGAACCAGCAGTCAGAGCTGATCCCAATAGTACAACGTTCGGTGAAACAAATGTGCTGACATCAACAAACATACCAATACTGGTAAAAAAGATGGGGACGAAGAAATCTTCCAGGGATCTGAGTTTTTTCTGTATTGAGATATTTAGGTCAGTGTTGGAAAATATCAGCCCCATAATATATCCGCCGATAATCATTGCCAGGCCGGCTTTTTCAAAAATCCCCGCCAGAATAAGCGCCATACCCAAACTGAGTATGGATATAACACTGATACTTCGGTTTCGTTTGAGAAAGCCCGCTATTTTTTCCGAGAACAGTATGCCGATTGTGGTAACCACAAGAAGCATTGTTATTGCCTTAATGCCGATAAGAGCGAGGCTGTTCCAGTTGATTGCGGCTATACCTGAACTTTCCATGGCTGCCATACCGGTCACAACAGCCAGAAGAAGGATTCCCAGAATATCGTCGATAACGGCCCCGGCGATGATTGTTACCCCTTCCGGTGTATCAATTTTTCGTTTTTCCGAAAGGATTCGCACGGTTATGCCTATGGAGGTGGCTGTACTCATAACTCCCACAAGAAGAGGAGCGGATGCAAACATTGATGTGTTAAAAAACCAGGCTGTTATTCCGCTGCCGGCAAGAAAGGAAAGAAGAACCCCGCTGACCCCGATGATTGTGCCTGCAAAGGAGTAGCGTAAAAACAGCTTCAGGTCGGTTTTCAGGCCGGCAAAAAACAAAAGGAGTATGGATGCGATCGTGACCAGTCCGTATAATTCGGGGCTGATAGGCAACGGTCCCTGTTCATACAGAGGGAAAATTCCATCGGGAAAACCGGGAAGGGAAAGGCCGCCTATTAAATAGGGGCCGATCAGTATGCCGCCGGTCATTTCGCCAAGAACAGGGGGAAGATGAGCCTTTTTGAAAAGAATTCCGCCGAAACGGGATATAAAGATAATAACGCCAAGCTGTATGACAAAATTGCTCATGCCTTCTGCGCCGTGGGAAGCAGAATCGTTTGCCAGGAGTGTACCGGTACAGAGAAGAAACAGAAACGACACGTGTTTAATATTCATATTGCGCCTTTTCGTTATACTGTTTTTGAGAGATACGGAGTACGGCTTTCCCGTACTCAATTTTTATTTTGCCTTAATATACATTTTTCCCGGGTGCTTTGTTTATTTTAGGGTAATACAGCAGGCTGTTTTCTCAGGTAGGGTGATGAATACATTGAAAATTATAGCGGACTTTCCCGGTTTTTCCGTGGTGGAAAAACCGTCGGGGCTTCTTTCTGTTCCCGGTCGCGGGCCCAGGAAGCGTGACAGTATTGCCCATCGCTTCAAAAACCGTTTTCCCCATGCCATTCAGCAACCGGCGGTACACCGTCTGGATATGGCTACTTCCGGACTTATGATCCTGGCAAAAACAGCCCGTGATCACAGACATCTCTCCCTACAGTTTCAGAACCGAAGGGTGGAAAAAATCTATGAAGCTTTGCTTGATGGAATACCTGTCAAGGATGGTGGTACTATTGAACTGCCCTTTCGTCTTGACCCGGACAACCGTCCCCGCCAGATATATGATGAAAAATATGGGAAATGGGGTATTACCCGGTGGAGAAAAATTTCCGTTGAAAACGAAGCTGCCCGGGTTGAAATGTATCCTGAAACCGGGAGAACGCATCAGCTGCGCCTCCATGCTGCACATCCGCGCGGTCTGGGTATTCCCATTGTGGGGGATTTCCTCTACGGGTCTGGCTGCAATACGCACAGTCTGAAACTTCATGCAAAATATCTCCGGTTTGAGGATCCCCGATCATCACGTATGCTTTCCTTTGAAGTTTCTGTGCCATTTTAAACCATGTGAATTTTTTGTCGGCATTTCTGAGCCATTTGCAGTATAGTATATGTAGTGGTCAATGGAGGGACAATGCAGGTATTTATTTCTATGATGGGGAGTCTGTTTTTGCTGGGCGGGGCTGTAGCGGGACTATGGGGGAATCCGTACCGGCAGCCTTATCACCCTTTTGTGGGTCAGGGCAGACATTTTCAGATACAGCTTGACAGTGTTGTTACAACGGGACAGGCAAAGCGGGAGTATACCTATGACAGCGCGGGCAATACCGTGATGAGCACTTATTATTATCGTGAAAATGATACCTGGCTCGCCAGGGTTGCCTATGAATACAGCTATGGCGATGATACTCTTTTACAGTCCCGTATACGGTACGGATGGGAATCGGGGAAGAGAACTGCTGAGAATAAAACGGACTATACCTACCGGGATGGCAGACGGATATCAATGATCCTGTATGATTGGAACGGTGAGTGGGTCTCTTCGCGTTCCTACAGATACTCCTACGATGAAGCGGGAAACCGCAGTGCCCAGACTCAGTTCTCATGGGTGGATTCCCGCTGGGAGGAAACGCGACATACAACGTATTCCTACGACGATGCGGGGCGTATGGTCCTGCAGATGAGATACAGTACAGAGGACACGGGACGTCGGGAAAATTTTCGAACGGAATATACCTATAACGAAGCGGACAGGATTATTTCCCGGACTGGTTTTTCCCGGCAGGATGAAATGTGGCATCCTGAACGCAGAACCATTAATGAATACGAAAGCGATTCTATTTTGATCGCCGGGAGCCGGTACAGTTTTGAAGGGGGAGAATGGCTGAAGGAACAGCGGGATACCTTTGCCTATGATGTCCACGGCACCGCAACCGAACATATCAGATATACCGCTCAGGGAGATGTGTGGAAACATACAGAAAAGATCATTACCACGGTTGATGATTCCCGGTTTCTTGACAGTGCGGCTTTCGGGTATTATTTCAAGGCCGTTCATATCCCTGTGTTAACAGAATACTATGAATGGGATACAGCGGGAGGGGAATGGGAGCCCATGCCCGAATCTGTTCAGATTTTTTATTATTCCGATTTTGAGCCCGTATCACAAAGTATGGATAAGTGGGCGGGCCGGGGAAGGAATCTGCGTATTGTGCAAAGAGGGCCTGCTCTTACCATTTTTACATCAAAACCGGTTCCGGTTCAGGCCTTTGTATATACTCCCTCGGGACGGTGTGTGACACAGAGGGTATTTACAACTCCCTTTTCCCTGGATCTGTCCTCCCGCAGCAGCGGTATATATTTGCTCAGAATTCAATCGGGGCCGCAGGTATTGTTCAACGGCTCTGTTGTCATACCCTGAATACCGTCGTATTTCGAAGATACTCTCAGAAAAATCCCGCAGATGGCCTGCAGGCATGAGAGAAGGGGGATCTAATGGGAAAAAACTATGTCTCCCACATCAATGCCCTCTATGGCGGCTAAGCGCCGGGAAAGATCGGCAATTTCATCTTTTTTGTCCAGAAGCTCCAGAATAATGAGCCCTCCGGGCTCCTCAAAATCTTCCTGGGTTTCGTGAAGCCCCAGGCGTGTTTTGATGAGGGAGCCCTTCTGAGTAAGAACCTCCTGGACATCCTGTACCTTGCTTTTACGATCCTGAATGTGTATTGCCATAATGGTATGATTGGCCTTTTTGTTCATGGTACTACCTCCAATGGGATAAAAACAATAGCGACGTGAACGGGATATCATTTCCTCTAAAAACTAATATATATTCAGGCTTTGGGTGTCAGGGAATCAGGTGAGAATCCTGAGCAGTCACCGCTACTGTAAGGTGCTTATACGTCTATTTCATAGTGTGCCACCCGAACGGGGAAGGCCGAAATCAGATGCGCCGAGCCAGGAGACCTGCCCAATAAAACGAGCTCTTTTTGCGGTGTACGAAAAGTTTTAAAGAAGGATTTATGAAATTTTTTCGAGTTTTTTTCTACCCCGCCGTTTTTGGCGTGGTATCTCTGTGCGGAGCGCAGGATTTTCAACTGGATTCACTGAATGTGAAATCCGTTCGAAATGTTTTCGAGCGTACGGAACATCCGGGCGCCCGAAGGGTTTTGTTCAGCCAGGGAAGCAGTGAACAGTTTCTTTCGCGGGTTCTTGCGCTTCAGCCCGGCGTGGAGAGTAAGCTTTACGGTGGAACGGGGAGTTTTGAAACGATTTCACTGCGTGGTATACCGGGCAAGGGGATTGCTTTTTATCTGGACGGTCTGCCCCTAAACGATCACGGTTCGGGGTATTATGACCTGTCGGAGCTTCGCGGCTACGATATTGCTGCCGCAGAGATTTATACCGGACGTATTCCCGCAGCTTTTTCCACCCAGAATCTCGGTGGGGCGATAAATTTTGTCACCGCCGCAGCTTCATCCAATGCAGGTGAAATTATGCTTGGGGCGGGAAGCTTTGGTGAAAAACGGGCACGGTCCCATATTTCAAAAACCGGTACGGGAGACAGGGTATTCAATGCTGCTGTGGAATACCATGAGGCGGATAATGATTTCCCCTACCTTGATCGGGGAGGAACACCGCACGATGATTCAAATAATGAAATTAAGACCCTTTCAAACAGTGAGTTTTCTCAGGCATTTACCCGGATATCCGCCCGCGGCGGGGGGCAAAAAACCGATCCCTGGCATACGGAAATTTCGTATAAAACAAAAATGCGCAAAATTCCCGGAGAAGAGAGCAGACGCAATATCTTTGCGCGGTTTGAGCAGGAACAGCTGCTGGTTCGGGGCGACATATATTCCCATGAAAGAAAACTCTCCCACGGCGGAAAAATTCTCCTTGATCATTCTCAATACCGCTGGACCGGTGCTGATTATTTTGGTCATTCCCTGGATAATCTTGCCCCCGATGAACAGGCCCGGGTTTTTTCCCGGGAGGTTGATATATCCTATGCCGGAAGCCTGAATCGTCGTATTGCCTCCCGGCTGGAGGTGTCGCCTTCATGGCGTGCGTCTACACAGTATATGGTTCCTTCCGGAGATATTGACGGTACTTCAATGGGTACCTGGGAGGCCGGTCAGGCATCCCTTGGTGCGGGAGTGGATATGACACTGGAGTATGAGAAGGGATCTTTTTTTGCCGCTGCGTCAGCAGAAGCAGGAGGGACTAAAACCAAGGGCGGATATAATTCGTATACCGGTAATTATTTGGAACCCAGGCTGGATCCATTCGGCAATACAGCGCTTCGAATGGGCGGAGAATTGTATCCGGGGCACCGGGGCGGCTTTTTTGCTTTTGCGGGGTTGTCATCAAAAAAACCCACTCTCAATGAGCTCTACGGCTACGGTCAGGGTATATTCCCCAATCTGTCCCTTCAGGATGAAGAGAGTTTTTCTGCTGAAGCGGGAATACTCCTGGAGGGGGATATACTGCAAAGCAAGACCGTAGGATTTTATAATTCAACCACCAATCTGATTCTTCCCGTGACAAGTCCCCGAAGCGGCGTGGGACAATATCAGAATATCGGAGAAACCCGGACAGCGGGGGTGGAGCAGGTGTTGTATGTTCCACTTACAGAGACAGTGCACAATACCCTGGGGATCACATTTCAGGAGAGCCGTGATAGGGCCGGACGGTATGCAGGTAAGGTTTTGCCGGATCAGCCCCGTTTCTCTTTTTCCTACACCATGGATGCTGCAATTGGAACGTCGTTTAGCTTTCGTCCTGCCGTCCAATACCGCAGCCGGGTATACCGGGACCGGGCCAATCTCAAGCCCTATCCTGACGGAGAAGCACAGGGATTTTGGAATATTGATGCAACTCTTATGTGGGAACAGGGGCCGGTTATGGTGGATGCGACGGTTTTTGATATTACCTCCGGAAGGGATTCCACCACTTTGGAAAGCGGGTATTATACCCTTTTGTACCCCGGAAGGCGATTTTTAATAGATCTTAAAATTACGTTTTAATAAAGGAGTTTTTATGAAGTCTGCAGCAGGATTGGGAAAAATAGCAGGAGGAATTCTTGTATTTTTTGCGTCCCTTGTACACAGTGGTGAAGAGGTTGATATTCAGGGGTATGTTACCGGCCATACCGGCGGTCCCCTTGAAAATGTCCTTGTGTATCTAAAGAATAACGATCATATTTCTGCAATTACGGACAGTACGGGATATTATACCCTTTCCGGAACCACGCCCATTATTGGTGAAGAAGGACGTGGCGTTGCTGATGAGGTTGGGGTGAGTATGCGCCCGGGAGCTATTATAGTTGATCTGCCACGGGCACAGCGGATTTCACTGGAGGTGTTTTCCCTTCAGGGACGCTTGGTGTATAGCCATGATGCCGGTGTGCTGCCCCAGGGAACACAGCGTATTGATATGTCAGAAATCCCTGCTCAGGGAATGTATATGCTTCGTCTCACCACCCCAAATTTCCGGGTACTGTACCGGTATCGTCCATCCATGATGCAGGCGGTAGGTACGCACTATTCTGATATATCGACCGCCTCTGCTGCACCCTCTCCTTTTTCAGCTGCGGTTGACACTCTCGTTGTTGCTGCGGAGGGGTATGAGCTGCAAACTCTTCCTCTTACTGATTTTTCAGATTCCGCAAATGATTTTTATCTGGAAAATGTTCAAAAACAATACGATTTGACCGCCTATGCCCTTAAGGATAATCAAAGCTCTCATCCCGCGGCTGCAGATATATATGGTGATACTCTTGTGATCGGCATGCAGCGTCTTGACGGGTGGACCCCCGAAAAACCATCACTTCTTGCAGCCATTGATTTGCGCTCCGGGGAGGTTGTGGAAGAGATTGAAACTACATACGGTAATATCTCCGCCATGATGATTAACGGTGATTACGCATATGTGAGTAATCCCGGAAGCCATATGGCCGACGGCGACGGTGGGCTGGAGCGCATAGATCTTACAAATTTCACATCTTCCGTGGTGCTTGACGGGCTCTCCGTTGACCCCGTTGACATGGCCTGGCTTGGAGATGGAATGCTTGCTGTGGCTGCGGCAAATACAGACTGGGAGAATCCCCGCTATTCTGTTTTCATTGTTGACGGGAGCGGGGAAAACGGTTCTGTTGATACAGTGCTGCTTGAACAGCCGGGGAATTTTCACTGCCTTGCATACAACGAGGATGAAGACCGTCTTTACGTCAGCGATGATTCTGATATTACGGTATACACCGGAAACGGAGAAGTCGAACAGACAATTTCCACCACCCTCCCCGTTACCAGTATGGTATTTGACGGGGAAACCCTTATTACCGTTGAAAGTGATTATGAATCCGGGGTGTATGGAATTATATCCAATGGTTCGTATACGCAAAAGGAGGTTATCCACCAGGATGCCCGGGTGGTACTGGCATATAACCAGGTGTTTATCATGGAGCGGTACGGTAGGGATAATATCATCAGGCTTGATGAAGAGTATGATATCGCATATCAAAAATCCCTGGGTGATGATATAAATATCTATGATCTTGCAGTATCACAGGGGAATTATGGCTATATCACTGCCTACGAAACAGGAGAGGTTTTTATTTTCGATCCTGAAACAGGAGAAGTTCCGGCAAAATAACCGTTGGAAATCTGTCCTTATATATTTTATGGAACCATGCGTCAAATATCAATGTATGCGTACGGCGCATGGTTTTACTTCGGAGGATCATGATGGTGTGCAGAATTAACGGACAGAAGATAACTATTGATTCCCCACTGACTGTGGGAGAACTGCTTCGGCAGAAAGATTTGAAGCCTGAGGCGGTGGTGGTGGAATATAACGGTACGATTATTTCCCGATCGGATTTTGATGAGACCTCCATAGATGACGGAGACCGTATGGAAATATTAAGCTTTGTCGGAGGAGGTTGATATGAAAGATGTTCTGATTCTGGGCGGTGTAAAAATACAGACCCGGCTTTTTACCGGTTCGGGAAAATATCGGGATGAAAGAATCATCGGTGATGTTTTGGATGCAGCACAATGTGATGTTGTCACCGTTGCCCTGCGCCGGGTTGATCTGGAAAAGAAGGAGGAGTCCTTTGTTTCCTCCATTCCTAAAAACAAACAGCTTATGCCCAATACATCCGGTGCACGGGATGCGGAAGAGGCGGTGCGTATTGCACGCCTTGCACGGGCCATGGGATACGGCAACTGGATAAAAATTGAGGTAATTCGGGATTCCCGCTACCTCCTTCCGGATAATCTGGAGACACTCAGGGCTGCCGAACGTTTGGTTAAGGAAGGGTTTGAAGTATTTCCCTATATGAATCCCGATCTTGATATGGGACGGCGCATGGTTGAGGCCGGTGCAGCAGCGGTCATGCCCTTGGGGGCTCCCATCGGTTCAAACGGCGGACTGAAAACTGCGGAGATGATCCGTATTATGATAGAGCTTGTGGATGCGCCGATTATTGTGGACGCAGGAATTGGTAAACCATCCCATGCAGCGGCAGCAATGGAAATGGGTGCTGATGCGGTACTGCTTAATACGGCTATTGCCGCAAGCGGTGATCCTGTTGCCATGGCACGGGCATTTTCTCAGGCTGTATCAGCAGGAAGAACAGCCTATCTTGCGGGAATGGGACTTGAGCGTCAGGGAGCGCATGCCTCCTCACCTCTCACAGGGTTTTTGGGTGCTGATGAATAACATATCTCAAATAATACCAGACTGGTATGCAGATTTTTCCAAAATCCCCATTATGGATTTTGAGACAGCCTTGCGGCAGAAAAATTTTTCTCCTGCGGCTCTTCAATCACTGCTCTCACCTCAGGCGGGAGAACATTTGGAAGAGATGGCACGAATGGCACAGCTGCGCAAACAGCAGTATTTCGGCAATACTGTGACCCTCTTTACTCCGCTGTATCTATCCAATTACTGTACCAATGGCTGTATCTACTGCGCCTTTAAGGCTGATAATGCCATCAGACGTCATCAGTTGACGCCAGAGCAGATTCGTACCGAAGGAGAGGAGATTGGCAGGACCGGGATGCGGCATCTGCTGGTATTAACGGGAGAGGCGCCGTCCAAAACTCCCTTTTCGTATATAAAGGAAAGCCTGCTTCTGCTTTCAGAGCAGTTTTCCTCTCTTTCCATAGAGATGTATCCAATGAGTGAAATTCAGTATGCCGACTTGGTAGCAGCTGTTCCCGTTGAAGGGGTGACGGTGTATCAGGAAACGTATAACCCCCGTGTCTATGATCGGGTGCATCCCTATGGGGAGAAACGGAATTACTCCTGGCGTCTGAAAACAGCTGACCGGGCTGCCCGCGCAGGCGTACGAAGCATTACGGTGGGGGCTCTTTTGGGGCTTGATGACCCCCTTTATGAATTGGGGGCCCTTGCTCTGCATCTTGACTATCTGACAAAGAAATATCCCCAGGTTTCACTACTGGTTTCCTTCCCCCGGCTTCGTCCCATTTCGGGAAGCGGTTTTTCTGTTCCCCATAGTGTTTCCCATCGTTTTTTTACTCAGATTGTCTGTGCCTTCCGAATTCTTTTTCCCCATGTTGGAATCACCATGTCAACCCGGGAAAGCGAACGGATTCGAAACGGGCTTGTTCCTCTGGGGGTTACCAAAATGTCTGCGGGCGTTTCAACAGCTGTGGGTTCCGCTTCAGAAAATTCCGATGAGCAGTTTGAAATTGCCGACGAACGGTCATTGCAGGAAGTATGTTCCTGGCTCAGGGAGCATGGATATCAGCCGGTAATGCATGACTGGAATAAAAAGCTTACTCCCTGATCGATTTTATATCAATGTCTTACAATATATTTACTGATGTTCCGGTGTTTTTTTTATAAAAAAATAAAAAAAACCTGCACAAATTGTTTTACTGTGCTATATTTAAAATGGGTATAGCAAGGGGAATTTTTTTATAAAATCCCTTATGCTGATATTTGATATAACCACCATACCATAGTGGTTGTATATAGTGTTATGGTCATAACATAACACCTCCTTTTTGTTGGCTAAGGGACATCACATTTTGTGGTGTCCTTTATTTTATCACATCCTTGCGTTGATAATAAATATTTTTACCACAATGATCATTTTTCAGAATACGTCTTTAGAGGGAATGTTACCATTACAGTAATTACCAGATTACATACAGTATGGCTTGGCTTGCTGCACCTGATTCGCTGGGTGGTTCTTATAGTTCTTTCTGTGATATTTCTGTCTCAACCGGTGATGAATACCGATGCGGCGGGGCAATTCATTCAGCAGAAAATTAATGAAATGGTACCGGGAACTATCAGCTTTTCAAATCATTCAATTTCCCTTTTTACCCGTGAAATATCCCTCCGGAAGCCTCATATTCAGGACGAAGCGGGAGCAACTGTGTTTTATGCAGAATCGCTTCGCATTCGTTTTCGATTTTTCAATTTCTTATCCCGCGGATTGCTTTTCAATGAAATCTTTCTGGAGGAACCAGCTCTGCATCTGTCCTACGACACAGACGGGGCTCTTAACCTTAATACAGCCCTGGGAATTGAGCCTGAAGAGGATACAGTGCAGGATGAGGCAGATGAAGCGGGTTTTCATCTGCTTATTAGAAAGGCTAAAATTGTTGATGGTACCTTTTCCTTCGATAATCCCGGTGAATACGGGGTAACTATTGAGCGTATTTCTGCTGATATGTATATTCATACCCGGCATCACGACTACTCGGGTGATATTCGTATGGAAAAGGGGGCGTATTGGGATGAAGATAATCATTTTACAGGAGATACGCTGCGTTTGAATGCTGATATTGTTGAAGGAGATATTCATTCCGTTGATTTTGCTTTTATGGACAATGAAAGCTCCCTGTTTTTGAATGGCAGTATGTATGATGTCTTTTCTCCGGAGGTTCCTTCGGGCGATATTACTCTGAAGGCCGATGTTGACAAGGCTTTTCTCGACAGATTTTTTGACAATACCTTTGTGGCACAGCTGACCGGTACCATGAAATACTCCGGCCCACTTACCGATCCGGCAGTTGATATTACGGCAGAGGCACGTGGTACATCGGATCAAAACCAACTCTTTCAGGATGCCCGTGTTGCTGGTGGTATTACAGATTCTGTTTTTCATGTGGATACCATGGGTATTCAGCTTTTGGAAAGTATCTCTCTACGTTCCGCCGGAACAGTTCAGCTGCATACCCTTTTTACGGATGATCTTTTTGCGTCCGGTGATATTCCTTCTGCGGATACTGTTTCCTGGCAGATGGAGGGACGGGTTGAAGACCGGGCCGAATATCCGGTCACAAATGATTTGGATATTAATAAGATTTTTGCTGACTACCGTTTTTCCGGTCGCGGATTTGCTCTCGATGTGCTGCAGACAGATTTTTCAATTGCCGGCGGATTTTCTCTCAGCAATACAACAACCGATAGTACAGATGTTATTCTTGATGTTGACGGCTCCTATGCCCGGGATGTTGTAATGATCACGGAGTCCCGCATGGATTTTGATCCCGGAGTACTGAAGACTTCCGGCACGGTTGATCTCCAAAACAGCATGCTTGAGCTTCAGAATAGTTTTGACGGGTTTTTGCTTGAACACCATGGGGCCTTTTTCGAAGGGTTTCCGGCGATTCAGGGACAAATCAGCGGCGATATTGACCTTGATGGGTCCGTGCGGTATCCCTCAGTGTCAGGCAGTATTTCCGCCCGTAATGTCGGATATGGAAACTACGGTGCTGACCAGGTGCAGGGGGATATTTCCCATGATGCCCGCAAAGGAATTTCCACCCTTTCTGTTGAGGCATCCAAAGACAGCAGCAGTTTATCTGCGGATCTGAGTGGGCGTTTTTTTCGGGCCCAAAGCTACGCCCTGCGTCCGGCTTTTCTTATGGAGGGAGCAGTTGACGGGGAAGTGTACCTGGGGGATATCAGCAATGATACTTTTAAGGGTTATGTGGCCTTTGACGGGAGGTATCAGGGAGAAGGGCTTGATGGTACGGGAGAATTTATGATGCAGTCTTCCCATATTGAACATGCCCTTTTTGATCTGTATGATATTGAGCTGCCGCTGACAATGAAGGAGGGAGTGATCTCGGCAGAATCGGCGCTTTTTAATCCCGACAGCAGCGGTGTTGTACATGTGAACGGTGAAGTCCGGGATTATGAGACTCTTGACATGGCCTTTTCCTCACAGGATCTTATTCTTGATAAGATTTCCCTTCTTGCAGACTATGATCTGGGAGGCAGGGCCGATCTCACCCTTCGGGTTGATTCCACCTTCGCTGCGCCGGAATTGACTCTTGAATCTGAGATTGAAGATTTTTACTACGGGGAGATGTATTCCCATGAAGGGCCCTTTTCTCTTGCGGGGGGATTTCGTGATGATTCCCTTACCTTTGATGTGGAGGGACCATTTTCACTGGAAGGGGGATACTCCCTGGGTGGAAATTATGAGCTTGCGGCATACACTGATACACTGAATATTGATGATATTTTGTCCACTCTCTATGATGACATGCCCCTGTGGGGGGATTTTACCGGAAAAATAACTTTGACGGGAAAGGATAATACAATGGAATCTCTTCGTGCCGATGTTGGCACCCTTGCCCTTGCTGCGGGTACCCGGGATAATTTCAGCGGTCGGTATTTTGCGGATATCCATAATCAGCATCTGACCTATGACGGTGAAAAATGGAATTTCCCTGATGTCAAAATCCGATTGGATGAAGGTCCCGTTATGGCTGCTTCCGGAAGTATTTCCCGCCATGGTGATCTTGCGCTGGATATCAGTGGGGATTTTCCACTCTCGCTGGCATATCAATTTCCCCTTGATGAAGTGGACTCCCTCTCCGGAAATATCGGAGTGGATATGGCCATCGGTAACACCATCGAAGAACCCTCCGTATCCGGAACTCTTTCCGGTAGATCCCTTGAGTTTTTTGTGCCCCAGACAAATCAGCGGATCCATTCCCTGGATATAGATATTACCTTCAGCGATACACAGACCGTAATTCCCAGTATTCATGGGCGTATTGGAAGAAACGGCACGTTTTCCGTAACCGGGCAGGCGGGATATAAAGCTCTTTCCCTGGTGTCCGGCCAGTATGCAATCAAGGGACGGAATATTGCCCTGGAATTTCCGGGTTCATCGGAGTTTGTTCTTGATGTAAACAGCAGACTGCAGTTTTCCTCTGACGGTATGTCCCTTGATGGCTCCCTTGATCTTCTTGAGGGGTATTACTACAAAGACATTGATCTTGCTGGAACAGACTTTTCTGATGATGTTGAGTACCAGGCTGATGCCCTGGAAGAAAGTTCCTCCGGAATTGTTGATATTAACCTTCGGGTTGTTCCCCGGCGTAATCTTTACGTTGATAACAATCTCGCGTTTTTGGAGATTCGCCCTGACATAACTCTTACCGGAACGGAGCGGTCTCTTTCTGCTGAAGGCCAGGCGGATATTGTTTCGGGTGATATATCGTATTATAACAGAACTTTCTCCGTGACTAACGGTGTCGTGTATTTCCTTGACCCCCGCCGCCTGGAAATGGATGTCGATGTTACGGGAGTATCATATGTTCGGGATTATACCATTACCCTGAGCGTTACGGGTAATCCCGATGAAGAGCTGGATGTTTCTCTTATCGGAAGAAAAAGCGGTGGAGAGACAATCTCCGATATGGATGTTGTTTCTCTTCTTCTGACGGGGTATACCACCAACGAACTCCAGAGTGATGAAGTGGGTATGCGTGAAGCTTTGATCCGCCAGATTCAAAATGTGGTGGCAAGCATGGATAACCCCTATATGGGTATAGACGACTTTCAGGTTGATTTTGACAGTGAACGGGGAGGAACGGAGGTAAGTCTGAGCGATGAATTAACCCGCCGCCTTTCAACACAGATTGACTTCGATATTGCAGAGGGCGAGGCCTATACGCGGGCCCGTTTTATATTAAAGTTGTTTGAGAATGTTTCTGTCTCAAGTTTTACCGATACGGAAGGACATTCAGGAGGCAAGCTGCAGTTTGAAATTAAAGGACGTTAATTCAGCGATTATTATACTCTTTTTTGCAACCTGCGTTTTTTCGGCAGGCTTTGATATACATATTGAATGTGCCGAGAATATTGGAGATACAGCGTTCTATAATTCTGTTGCTGAAGGTTTTTTTTTACGCGATTCTTCAGAAACGATTGATTCCAGTGCCTTTGAGAAAGGGTTTGAGTTATTAACGCAAAGTGATTATTTTGAAAATGTCACCTATGAACGCAGGGAGGATGAAGAGGTGTATGAAATCTCTCTGCTTCCCACCTTTGTTCTTTCTGAAATACAAATCAGAGGTGCTGCACCTCTTTTTGAAAGCGATATTTTTTCGTTGATGTCCTTACGCGCCGGATCGCGGGTTACCTCCAATGAAATTCGTGATGAGGTTCTTATTCTTGAGGAAGAGCTGGGTAAATATTTCGGCCTGATTAATCCCCGTGTGGACGTTTCTGCCCTCTATGATTTTGAACTGGGAACGGTTGCTCTTGAGCTGACTATTGAAAAGGATGGAATATTTCGTATTGATGAGGTTCAGATTTCGGGGAACCGTGAATACAGTGATCGCAGACTAATGTTTATCAGTGGTCTCTGGAGAGATGGGGGAGGTCATTTTTTCCTTCGGGACGTGGAGGATAATATTGATAAGATTACCGACTATTATTATTCACGGGATTATCCCGAGTGTGTTGTGGAATGGGAGTACGATTTTGATCGGCAGTCAATGGAGGTGGATATTGAAATCAATATTACCGAAGGGCCGCAGTATGATATTGATTATTCACAGGTTTCTCCCCTGAACAGGTTCGAGGTCCGCAGGATGTTTGATTTTTCCAACAAGGGAAATCATAATGATTTTACCCTCAATAAAGTTGTTTTTGATTTGCGCAGAGAGCTGCGTTCACGGGGGTATAACAGAGGACGGGTCTCTTTTGAAGATACGGTTTATACCCGTGATGAACGCACGTATCGCGATATAGAGATCCTTGTTGATACCGTGGAGTCCCGTATCCGGGTGCAGGATATCTTTATACAGGGTAACAGCTTTTTTTCCGAATCCCGGATCAAGGATATACTGAATACCAAGGAGCACAGCAGCCTGCCCTGGATAAACGGCCGTGGAAATTATAATAATCTTCGAATTGTTAATGATATTCAGCGTATTCGCAATCAATACCTGCATGAAGGATTTCTTCATGCCGAAATTGATCATGAGACAGACTCCCTGGGAGAGAAAAATATTGCCCTTACAATGACCGTGGATGAGGGAGAGAGAACAGAAGTGAATTCCATTACCTACACGGGGACAGAGATTGATACTGCCATTGAAAGGCTGGACTCTGAGAAACTGCCTTTTTTTCGGATTGAGGCCGTGCGGTCTCATGCAGAGTACATTGAGGAGTATTATACGGACAGGGGATATCATTTTGCGGATGTGTCCTATTCCCTGGAGTATAATTCCGACAGCAGCGAAGTTGATATTGCCTATACAATAGAACCGGGGCATCAGGTTCGCCTTGCTCATATATACATCAGCGGAAATCTGAATACCGATGCGAATTTTCTGCAGCGCATATCACGTTTGGAACCGGGAGCACCCTTTGTACAACGGGATATTAATGCTGGAATCCGCAGAATGCGAAATGTAACAAGTATTCAGTCTTTGAATTATTCCATTGTTGGCCTTGAGGAAGGGTATGAGGATGTTGATCTTTTTGTGTACACAACAGAGAACAGGCCCTATGCCATTCAAGCGGGAATTGCCTACGACACACGCAATTCATTTAATCTTTCTGTCTCAGCCAGAAACAAAAATGTTTTTCACAGGGATCGCCACCTGTCTCTGAGTGGATTTGTCAGTGCCAACAGGCAGGGAGAGGCGGACTTGACCTTTGCCAATCCCCATTTTCTGTATCGGGATATTCGGGCAGCTTCATCAGTATATTTTAATTACGGGATACGCGGTGTTGATTCAAATTATTCCGAGGCGGGGAATACAAACAGCCTGAGCTGGAATATTACAGAGCAGCTTCGCGGCAATATATCCCTTTCTTTTGAGGCGCGGGATATTGCCAACAGGGAAGCCATACGGAACGCCGTGCAACTCTCAACGGGCTTGACCTATGATACGCGGGACAGTTTTATCCGGCCCCGCAATGGTGCCTTTATAACAACAGATGTTGACCTCTCATATGGTTTCTCATATGAAGTGGATAATTTTGTCCGTACAACAGGTGAGATACGCCGGTATATTACTCCTTTTGAATTTATAACGCTGGCCGGACGTTTGAGCCTTGGCGGGATTAAAAATTACAGCAGTCTTGATTCTGTTGGAAGTGACCGGCTCCTAACTCTGGGT
Source organism: Fibrobacterota bacterium (assembly GCA_051745755.1). Classification (GTDB taxonomy): domain Bacteria; phylum Fibrobacterota; class Chitinivibrionia; order Chitinivibrionales; family Chitinivibrionaceae; genus Chitinivibrio. Next base: position 7,926 of record JBNJEI010000021.1, on the reverse strand, counting down.
GGAATGGGGAGTGTTCGGGCCTTTGAAGAAGGGATGCTCTATTTTGAAACACAAGAGGAGGACGGGGATATCAGTTATTCACCCCGGGGAGGTTTTGGGTCGGCCTTTGCCAATATGGAGGTGCGTGTTCCACTTTTCTGGTCTCTTGAAGCTGCAGGGTTTTATGATATTGGAATACTCACTGAATCTGCGGATTTCTCCCGTTTTGAAGAACCGCGTGCAGGATATGGGGCGGGAATACGGTATCTTACTCCCGTGGGTGCCGTGGGTGTTCTCCATAGCCGAAAAACATCTCAGGGCTTAAACAGTATTAGGGAGAAAGGGTATCTGGATAAAAATCCGTACCTGTGGTTGTTTTCAATTAATTATACGTTTTAATTTTTTTACCGTAACTACATTCAGTATTATTGTATATTATCAGTAAGACAGAAGTACCCGACATTCATACTACATAACAGATGCACATGAGGTTTTTATTCGGGTACAATTTTACTATTCACACAAAGGGGAGTGTCCCATGCAGGTTTGTAAATGCAGTATTGTATTGGTAATCAGTGTTTTATGTCATTTTGTTTATTCCGTGGAAATCTCTGATCTCAACATTGCCGTCATTTGGGATCAATATAACCACCATGGATAAGTTACATACTCCTTATCCCCTGTGGGAGAGTGTGAATGGTGGCACCGACTCATGGCGAGGTGCTCCCGAAGTGGGAAAGGCGCAGCTGAAACTTCTCCTGGCATCCTTTACAGACGCAATTTCAAGCAGTCATTCCCTGGATACAGCGGATATTCCCGATAATCTTTCCTTTGGAGATGGTATAAATGGTGAACTTGAAAATATTGCCATTTACAACAATCATCAAATAGCTTCCGGGTTCAATCTCGCCCGTCTCCGGCGTGATTTCGGCGGGCATCTTCCCGATGCTGTGATTGTGATTAATGCTGGAAGTTCCTGGGGGGATGATGCCCTGTATACACTGCTTCTTGATGCTGCGGTAGAAGGTGTGGGTATACTCACCATCGGTGATGCCTCTGTTCTTGAGGCACGCAATATGGATCCAAACAAGACGACATTTCCTATCATGGGTGTTCAGAACTGGTACCGTTTTAAGGTTTACAGCGGAGATAATATTCGGGAATTCAAATTTCTGGAGGGAAATGAAGAAGATGTTGACGGCGGTATCTTTGAAATAGCCGATACTGTTCATGTGAGATCTGACTGGGAAGAGCTTTCCGGCCGAGGAAGGGTTGAAGTGCATCGTATTGTAAAAGGAGAATATGCGGCAGCCTTTTCCCCACAGGATGTTATCTATCAGGATTACGGTGACAGTGTTTCTTCTCATCCCGATGTGGATAATTTCAGCCTCATTGATTATACCGAAGATATTAACGGAGTTACTCACGAGGTGGAGGTGCTTCACAGCAGCGGGACCTTTTCTATCTATTCCAAGGCCGTGGAGGTGGTTCAACAGGATCGCTACGATCCTAAAATGGATGCCGGGGTATATGTAAATGCCGAGGTGATTGTGGGATATGAACCGAGTGAAGAGGTAATTTATGTTGTTGATTCCATAAGCTGGGAAAATACTGGTGACGGACCGGACTGGCCGGGAAATGCCGACTGGGGCGCTGAAATCTGGATTGAAGATGAGCTTGTGGTTCGCCGGGGGGAGGTATTGCCCGATTTATCCGGCGTTAATCTTCAGAAATACGGTGAGTATGTTCCTGGAAAAGATGCATTCCGTTTTGATACAGATTATACCATTACTGCCAATGATCGGGAAATTTTGGTTATTCCCTCCGGGCGCCATATTGCGGGCTTTGCACGGGGACAATACGGTGACAGCCTGAAGCGGTATGACAGCGATCCTGAGGAGCCGGTTAATTACCTTGGCATATTTGGATCCGGGGGGTATCTTGATCTGAAGATAAATCTCTTCACTGAAGGAGACCGGGAGTTGATTTTTACCGATGTTCTTCCCCAACTTCGGGGTGCAGGGGTGAATGAACTTGTATTTCGTGATTGGAAAGAAGACAATGGGCGTCTTCGTGCTGCGGCAGATATCTGGGCCTTTAATGAAAATCTCGACCTGCGTCCCTTTACCGAGCTTTTAGATCCAAACAGTGGAAAGGATTTCGATCGCGATGCCTATTATGTCAGCTACCTTGGTAATCAGGTGGCGGGGCGTGAAGAATTTCCTCATTTTGTGAGACCGCCGGAGAATGCGGGGGAATTCAGCGCACCTGCTGACAGTATGCGCTATGACAGAGCCGGCTATGATGAGTCCGGCAAACTCTACAATGCCATATCGGTGGTTCAGACCGGTCGGCGACGTTTGGGTATGCTGGGGTTTCAGCCATCGTATCTTGATAATTATGAATTTGCAGAAATGCTCCTGGAAGATATTACTATCTGGATTGCTTCGGACAATTTCCGAATGCCCGATCCCGAAATCAATACAGTCTATGGAGGTGACACCCTTCCTGCGGACGGACGACGAGTCTATCGTGATCTTGACTCTATAGAAATTGCCGTGGATTTTTCCATCAAGGGCAATCGTATCCGTACGGCCGATTATGCCGTGCATCTTTCTGCCAAATACCGGGGAAACACCTACAGTTGGGATGAAATTGAGGTGGAAGGGGATTCTACTGCGGAAATGCGGTATCACTATTTTTCCCTGAAAGATCAAATTACCATAGACCCTGCCCACAATGACGACGATGAAGATCGTGATATTTCCTTTGAGGTTGATATACGTCCTGTAGAGTCGGGACAATTTGACATGGGTGATGCAGAGGGAAGTGTGAAAATTAAAAAACTTGCATCCCCCGATATTCCCTTTGAAGATGAGGAGTTTGTAGATGAACTTGAAATTGAACTGACATGTAGCACTGATGTGGAGGGAAATGGTGTAGACGATGATGTGTATATCCATGTTGTAACACCTGAGGATCCCAATTCCGGAGATGATATTATATCCCCCTATACCTATGTATTGCGGGAAACATCGCCGGTGCATGCCTATGCGGCGGGAGACCGCTATCTTCATTCCGATATCGCAGAAAGTGAAGAGGAATTTGTCCGTCTTGCGGATCTTCCCGAATCACACCCCGATATTCTTCCGTCGGATGTCTCGTCGGGGGCATATCTTTTTTATAGTGATACAGCTTTGACAGTGCGCCTGGATTCCACTCACGACAATTACCCTGTTCTTATTCCGGACTATGATGAATATTATCGTATCCGGTGGAGTGGTGGGATTTCGGGGGCGGCTCCTGCCGAGCCTGCCGAAATTGAAACACCGCATCTATTGATTGATTCATTGATACGTACGGGGAGTTCTTTCCTTGATATTACCCTGCAGACTGTTCCCGATGAGTCGCAGGATGATAATTTCTGGGTGGCCAGTGAAGAGACCGATTATACCTATGCCTTCCGGCAGGTTCATCTTACCATAGAGCACACCTCGGGGGACAGTCTTTCCGATTCCCTCGGGATTACCTTTACGGCAGAAGATACCCTGGGAGGGATTGACCTTGATGATACGGACATCTATTACACCACTCAGGGTGGTAATCTTGATACCACTGATGCATCCACCTATGACGATGTAGCCAAGCCGGGCAGTGAAGTGACTATTCCCAACGGTGTTGTTCTTGAGGCCGTGGGATATCGAAGCGGATATTTACCCAATAACAGGGACGATGCCACTGAGATATTCACCCGGGATGCCGAGATTCGTATCTCCGTGGATGACAGCACCGCTTTTGGTGATTCTCTTGTGGTGACGATAAATGCAAATATGTCCCCTGTCTATACTACTGTTGCTGTTGCAGATGAAAATGTCTCTATAGAAAAAGTGTGGAATGAGAGACGTTTTCAGGTTGTCCTTGACGTGGGTAGTCCCGTTCCAGGGGACAGTGTTGATGTGGATTTCACTGTGCGGATAGAAGGGAATGAAGATGAAAATATTGAAGGGGCTGAAAAGGAGCGCCTTTTTTTCCGGAGACAATTTCTTCCCGTAGATATTTCACCCGATGAGGGTGAGTATTTTGATGATGTTACGGTGTCTTTTTATCATCCTCATTTCAGCGACACAGCAGATATTTTTTATACCCATGACGGAACCGCTCCCGATGAAACCACAGAGGAATACCTGGATTCCTTCACCATAGAGCCGCCGGCTGATATTCGTGCTGTGGCATTGGTGCGTCCCGATCTAGTGGATGAAAACGGTGCCGGCGGCTGGCTTGCTGCGCCGGAGAGTGGGCGCTCCCTGCAGCGCGGGGTGAGACAATTGCCTCAGGCCCTGTCACTTCCCCCTGATACCGCGGTAAATGGTCAGGGTCGGTATTTCTTTTTTGATGAAGAGGCAGATCTGGAATTACTGCTTGATACAGGAGATCAGAATTTTTCCTTTGTGGAGAAAGGTGAATTCAGCATTGTCTGGAAGGGGTCTGCTGTATCCGGTGAAACGGATCTCTTCAGCCATGAAGAAACGGTATCCCGTGAATATGTGGATGACCTTATTGCCCTTGGAGACAAGGATATTTCCTTTGTACTTCAGGCGGAATCCCGCTCGCTTTTCTGGGATGACTCTGAGCCGCAGGAGTATTCCTATGATTTCCGTACCATGAATCTTTCCATCGACAGAAGCGACTGGAGTCCGGAAAAAGATTTCTTTAATACAGCAATCTATGCCCATGACGCAGTAACCGGTGATACCCTGTGGGATGCCCGTATTGAATATACCTACGGAAGTCGAACCGATCTGGTCTCTTCCGGTGAAATGATTAAAGATCTGCCCAATGGGGATATTCTTTCGGCAAAAGCCCGCCGGAGTGGATATATTCCCGTTGAAGATGACTATCTTGGTCTTTTCAGCCGTGAAGGACATCTTTCACTGGAGGTGGAAAATCTTCTCTATCCCAACCGCGGTGAAAACGGTATACATACCACGGTTCATTCCAATCTCTCAGATATTTCATACCGGGTTGTGCAGGAGATAGATGGCAGGAATAAAGAAATTATTGACTGGACTAATATGACAGAAGGGGAAACGGCCGTTCTTTCCAATGAACTGTTTATCCATGAAAACAGTGCTGTAAAGGTGTTTGCCCGCGGAGATGCCCTTCTTGATAAGGCAGGCGATACTCTTATCAGTGCGGCAGAAGCAGATACGTCCTTTACCCTGCGTAAATTACCGGCGCTTCAAATGACGGCAGAACAAACCTTTTCAGGTATGCTGGATATTGTTATCACAAGCAGCAGAAAAGATGAAGAGGATTTTCAGATTATCTATATTGTGGATGACGGTACTGAAAAAATCTATGATGATGATCTTGTTCTTGAGGAAAGCAGTACCATTACTGCATGGTCGAAGGCACAGGACTGGTTTAACTCCGACACACTTCGCAGGGAATATAAACGGGAAAAACATCAGCTTCCTCCCGCGCTGTCCCTTCCCGATCCTGATGAAGTCAACGGCAGGGGAGACTATCTGTTCTTTTCCGATACCTCCTTTGTTTTTTATCTTGATTCCTCCCATGCCAAATACCCCTTTGTTGTAGCGGGAGATTTTGAGATTTCCTGGGATTTTTTCTCCGATACCGGTGATACGGAGCAGTTCTTTTATACCCCTCAGATATCGCTTGATGATATTGATGCTGCCGTTGAGAATGGAAATAATGCACTTTCCGTGGATTTAGCCGTTACTTCCCTCAGTCCATACTGGGATGATGGAGATGATACAGAGTTTTTATACGATTTCCGTGAAGTAGCCCTTTCCATAGAACAAACCGGCGGAGACAGGGAGTCGGATTCTCTTGATATTGAAATCACCGCCTATGACGATATTGATGATACCCCTCTTGAGGATGCCCGTATCTATTATACCATTGAAGATACTGAAATAGATACTTCTCTGGAAGAGACATATACCGGTATTGCTTCCTTTGGAGAAGAGATTACCGTACCCAACGGAATTGTTTTTACCGCCGTGGGATATCGCAGCGGTTATATTCCCAATGCTCCCGCTAAGGGAAAACGGATTTTTACCCGTGAAGCAGTAATTCTTGTAGAGCCCGGTGACCAAAAAGCCTTTGGCGATTCTCTGCTGGTTACGGTCAATTCCAATCTTTCTCCCATCTTTTACAGTATAAATGGTGAGGGTGAAGAACGAATAGATGCTCTGTACGGGGAAATTGTTATTCAGAGTGGCGACCCTGATCCCGGTGACAGCGTGGAGATAGGTCTTGATGTATGGGTTGAGGGAAAGAGTGAGGACAGTATTGAGTATATTGAAGGGGCAGAAGAATCGAGGACCTATTATCGCCGCCGGCTTCCTTCTGTTGTGGCCACTCCCCCGGGGGGTAAGTATACTGCTTCTGTTGAAATAGAGCTGGGGCATTCTGTTACTTCTGATTCTTCATTTATTGTATACTCCTTTGATTCTGCAGCTACGAAAAATGATATTTTGTATGACGGCCCCTTTGAAATTGTTCCTGATATAACATTGTGGGCAGCATCCTTTGTTATTGAGGACGTTGTAAAGGAGAATGGTGTGGGCGGCTGGCTTCCTTCACCGAACACAGAAGAAAATTATCGACGAGTTACTACGGGTGTTGAAGAGGGTAGCGCCTATTATGACCGCTCTTCTTCGCAAAAGAATCTGGATGCTGACGGAATCATAGATGTGGCCATTGTTGAGCTTAGTGAACGCTGGAAAGAGCTTGAGCTTCCGGATAGTGCTGCATGTATATTTCCCGGTACCAGCGATACGCTGATGGTATCCGGGGGCATTGAATGGGAGGACCCCGATGAAGAGGGTAATCCCCGGATCTATATACCGGTGGATTTTGAAGATATGAAAACGGGTTTTTCTGCAGATGAGTATATAACCCTTTACGGACCTCAGTATATTGAAGAGAGCATTCCTGTAGGAGACTCCATTGCACCGGTTATTTACCGTGCCGCTTATCTTTCCGGTGAATTCTCCGTAGATGGAGATCGAACAGAGGATACGCTGATTGTTGAGTTTTCGGAAGCCACAGGAGATGTTACCCGTGCTGTTACTGAAGAGGAATTGTTTCTTTTCGGCAGCTATGAGGAATCCTATGGAGGGCTTTTTACTTTTCATAAACAAGAGGATGATTCCACGGTTGTATTTCTTGTAAATGAGTTGCATGGCAGGATGTACCCATACAGTACTGACAGTGCCTGGATAGATGTTGCCGCAATTACCTCCGTAAGAGATTCTGAAAATAACATACAGAAAACCGCCCTGAACCGCCGTGTTCCCATGCAGGTGGATGAACTGAAAATACGGGTAAAGATGGATGCTTTCTGGATTCGCAACAATCCCGATTTCCGCAGAATATCATCCTACGATGATTTTGGTACGGTTTTATCAGGTGAATCCATTGATATATCCCTTGGAGGGATGATTGTTATTGATCCGCAGGTGGGATTTCATGAAAGTGAAGTACAGAATGAGGATTTTGATGCAGAAATTTCCATTCTTGACGAGGTGGGAAATGTTATTGTATCAACATCGGGCCGACATGATGATGCAGACAATATCTGTGCGGTTCCTATGAAGATGAATACCTTTGACGGGGATAACAGGTTTGTTATTGTAGTTGCCTGGGATGGTACAAATAATCAGGGGAGACAGGTACATTCCCGTTCGTATAAGATAATCGGCACAACCTATTGGCCGATAATACAGGGTTCTGTCTCAGTTCAGGGAATGATTCCCCTTATCAGAAAAAGATGGGCTGAATGATATGATATCATGTGTGAATTGCGTTTTTTGCTGAAATAACGGTGTTTTGGAGTTGGCAACAGCATCGTTTCCTGTTTTTGATGGTACCCCCCTGCTTTGTAGTGAATCCATAGCAGGGGGGGGGGTATGTCGT
>JBNJEI010000020.1:0-43912 GCA_051745755.1 Fibrobacterota bacterium | reverse complement strand
GTGTTCCGTTTCCAAACTGTCTGCGGGGGGAAGGCCGTGCATACGGGACAAAGCGGAAAAACTGGATATATCCCGGCGGGAAATAAGATTTTCCCGGTGTTTCAGCTCCCGTTTTGTACCGGGTAGGGATTCTTCAGGGGCAGTATACCGAACATCAGTGATATCCTGTACATCAAGGGGGATGATTTGTATGGCAGAATTATCCCCCACATTTTCAACGCACTCCTTCAAGGCACCCTCTGCAAGATTCACAGTCCCATCCTTCACTTTTGCTCCAATACACAGAGTACAGGAAAAGCGGGCGCGGGTCATGGCCACATAGATCAAACGGCGGTTTTCCTGCAGGGCTTCTTTCTTCAAATCATCTTGATCCTGGTCGGGGTCAGTAAATCGATATCCCCTGTCGGTTTTTACGAGGGTAAGGGGGGCTGGTTTTTTCTTTTTAGGGGCATTGTTGAGGAAAGGGCAAAAGACATGGTCGTAGGTAAGCCCCTTGCTTTTGTGTATGGTTACAATCTGCAGGGAGTTGCTGTCGTTTTCAACGCGCCGTTTTTGGGACGTCTCTTTTCCAATCTGCCTTTGAAGAAACAGAAGCTGCTCCTCCACAGACAACCCGTTTTTGACGGTTTCAAAGACAAGACAGTCCATAAGATGCATGAGATCGGCAAAAAAGCGCTCTCCCTGCTCAAGACTGGAGTAAACAAAGACCCGCTCACGCAGGGCGTATTCCGAAATAAGGGTGGTAAGGGCGGCGGCAAGGCCATGCTCTTCCCAGGTCTGTGCAAAAATGCGAAACCGTCGCAGATGTTCTTCATACGTTTCGGCAGGCATGGCGGCAATATCCTGAGCGGAAAATCCGCACAGGGGTGAAATAAGGGCGCGGCGAAACTGCCGATCCTCCCCGGAAACAAGGGCCTCAAGGACACCCTGCAGGTCCTCCGCGGCCTTCGTGGCAAAAAGAGAACTATCATCAATAGTGACAGCAGGCACTCCCCGCCGGGCAAGGGCCGCCTTTATGTCCGCGGCCTCACGGTGTGCACGCACAAGGACGGCGCATTTTTCCAGGGAGACCTCCCGGTGTTCTATAAGAAACTGCGTGATACGATCTGCAGAAAGGGCAATAATTTCATCCTTTTTTGTTCCCCCTGTATAGACAGTCAGAGGAGGCGTATCCCATGGGGTGTCGTTTTTCCCCTCCACTTCGGTGTAAGTAAGCTCCGGATGTTCAAAAAAGGTACGTGTTGCACCAAAGAAGGTATTGAAGGAGTGGACAAGCTTTGGCGTGGATCGAAAGCACTCTTTCATGGAGTAGAGGGCATCGATTTTTTCCCTCCGTACCATGAAGTAGGTATCCAGATCGGCGCCGCGCCAGCCGTAGATAGACTGTTTGGGATCACCGATATAGAAACAGGGCTTTTCCTCGAAGAGAGCATTGAGTATCTCAAACTGCCGTCGGTCCGTATCCTGAAACTCATCAATAAAAAGGGCCTTGTAGTCCCGGCTTATTGCATCTGCCACATCCCTGCCGTGGGGAGATGCATCACACACCACCCGGTGCAGATGAAAAATAAGATCGTCAAACTCCAGAAGGGAGTGCTCCATTTTATACTGACGGATATCATGGGCCGCCGCTTGTGCCATGGTCCATGCCAGATGCTGAGCCGCACAGAGACACTGTTTGTCAGAATCTGCTTTGCACTCTTTTTCTTTATTACGCAGGGAAATAAGGGTGGAAATAAGCTCTGTTTCCATGAGGTTTTCCCGTCGCGCAATATCCTTCCGTACATCACCGGGCTTTGTCTTTGTAAAGACAGATGTTATAAGATTTTGCGGTGTACAGGGCGGCCCCAGGGCTTGCAGAAGGGGTTAAATAAATTTTACTGTTTTCTTTGCTCTTTCCTCTATAAGAACTGCACGCAGTTCCTCCAGGGCCGCTTCATCGTTGCACAGCTTCTGTCGCTCCTCTTCACAGCGGGACAGGGCTTCTTCTTTCTCTGTAAGGGCCCTTTCGATATCAACCTCTTTGGGGGGATCTATTTCTTTTCCCGCAAGAATAGCCGACACCAGGGGAAAAAGTTTTTGCCGGGTTGGTATATGGGGGGCAAAGAGGTGAAGATGACGGGGCTTGGAATGGGCCATGCACTTTCGCCACCACGCATTTATAAAGCGGGTGTGCAGCTCCGCACTGTCCTCCAGCACAACGGGACTGAAGAGATTTTCCGTTTCAAAGGGGTGTGTACTCAGCATTTTTTGACAAAAGCCGTGGATGGTGTAAATGGGGGCTTCATCAATAAACAAAAGAGCTCGGGCGATCTGCCTCTGTGCTTCCCTGCGTTGCTCTGCATCCCCGGGAAGACAGGTATGAAGGGGGGAGTCGTGTATGCTTTCCGGATGTTCGCAGCAGTTGTGCAGCTCCTGCAGAAAGGCCTGAATACGCCCCTGTATCTCACGGGTGGCCGCCTTTGTAAAGGTTAAAACCAAAATTGTGCGGATATCCATATCCTTTTCAAGGATGAGACGTATCACCAAAAGGGCTATGGAGTAGGTTTTTCCCGTCCCCGCACTGGCATCCACCATGGATATTTTGGAAAGGGGAACGGAATGCACGTCAAAGGTTTGTGGATTCATGAGTTACCCCCCTTGAAGAAAAGCTGTGCTAAAAAACGGAAGTCCTGTTCATAGTGCTTTGTAAAAATATCACTGTCAACAAAAGAGAGAAAATGACGCAGGGCCGGATCGTATGCGGCATCTTTTTCCTGAAGTACAGAAAGAATCTCCTGAGCCGTCATTTTCTTCTCTCCCTTTTTCTTTTTACATTTTTCGGCCTGACGTATCCATTTTTCTCCCGCCGCAGGACCGAAAAGCAGGGGGATTTTCCGATGCACCTGCAAAAACAGTGCTGCAAGACGGGAAAGAAGCTCCCCGGCCGATTCATCCCGGGATGTCGGAAACTCAACAATATCCGGGGAACCGCCATGACTATTTGGGCCAACATACCACACGCAATCTATTTCATCACAGCTTGATAGAAAAAGAGCATAAAGTTTTGCTTCAATCAAATATTTTGCCTTTTGTTTATGGCTGGACACACTGGAAACAACAAAGATATTTTGGTTTTTATGGGTGTACCAAGGCAGCTTTTCCCCCCTGAGAGTAAGGGTGTGATCCCCCACCGTGCAGATCGTCTCATGGTGCAGGGGCGGGTTTTCTCCGGTGCGGAGGGTGCGCATTTTCTCAAAGACCCCTTCATAGCCATCACAGGCCTTTTTGCAGAGATATTCTCCGTATCCAGCAGGGGGCCAGAGGCCGCGCATCTGCAGTTTGTTTCTGTATTCACTGAGAGATTCCTCCCTCTCATGGGTAAGGCAGGTCTTTTTCAGGAAATATTTCACCAGATTATCCCCGTCATCCAAGGCTTCCTCCCCGGGTATTGTCCAGGCATCATCAAAAAAGCTGATACCCAGGAGGCGGTAATAATATCGTATGGGATTTTTATAAAACCCAACAAGGCATGCGATATCAATCTCCTCCGGAATATCTCCCCCCTCAGGATGGCCGTGGTTGCGAGAGGCGGGAGGAAGTGTTTTCCCCGGTGGGGAATATTGATAGGTAAACCAGGCAGGATCATTTTTAAAATAGCGGGAATCAAAGCCGTAGAGAGGATGGTGCTGAACCTGCAAAAGCTCTTTAGTGCCGTTGATATATTCCAGAAGCTCCGTTACCACCGTGGCGGGAGTCTTTTCAGACATATCGTGTTGATCCCGCCCCAGAAAACTGAGATAGAAGCGACGCCGGGCTGAAATAAGGGCCTCAAGGAAGAGGTAGCGATCGCTGTTTTTGCTGTTGCGATCCCCCGGATGGTGGTTTGCTTCCATGAGATTGAAGGCACGTGGCGGTGAGAGACGGGGAAATTCACCGCTGTTCATACCAAGGAATGCCACCATATCAAAGGGAATGCTGCGCATGGGTACGGGGGAACAGAAGGTAATCCCCCGTGCCAAAAAGGCGCTTTTTTTGGCCGTACGGAGGGAATCAAAAAAGGCGGTACGCACCAGGGAAAACTCCTGTGTCTGTATAAGGTCTTCCGTATGCTCCTGCAGAAGCTCCAGCTTTTCCTCTATAAGAGAAAGCTCAACCCCCGCCTGTCCCGTATCATCAAAGGCGGTATCGGGAGGAAAAAAACGCAGGAGCCATTTTTGCAAAAGCTGAATCCAGCGGGCGGGTGTTTTTTTGCCGGAAAGCTCACGGGTAAAATCCAACAGGGTGTATACAAATCCAAAGAAGGTAAAAAGAGACTCCCCCGCCGCTCCTTCAAGGATATCCTGACACAGATATTGATCTCGGGACGTGGAGTAAATTTCATCATCACCCTTCACGGCAAAGGACACCGCCGCCGTGTGAAGGATATGTTCCCAGGAGTGAAAGCGGTTTTCCTCAATCCCCTCCCGCCTGGCCTGCTCTGCATCGCTTCCCCAGCGCAGGCCGAGATCCTTGAGAAAGGAGCGTATGTCCACGAGATCATCCCGGGAAAACCCAAAAACAGCACATACAAGGGAGTGCTCTGCCAGGGCAAATACATCCTCTGCTGAAAAGGAGGTGGTATTGAGAAAACAGATTTTTTCAAAGAGGGCGATAAGGGATTTCTCAGAATCATAGGAGTAATCGGAAATGGTGAAGGGAATAAGGGGATCATTCTCCCGGCGGGGAGAAAATACCGCCTCGATATAGGGACGGTAGAGGTCAATATCCGGCGCCATCACAAGAATCTCGTCGGGAGTTATGCCCTCATCCATGGCGCTGCAGATATGATCATAGAGTATCTCCACTTCCCGCAGGGGGGTTATGGCGGAGTGTATGCTGATGGATCCGTCTGCTTTTCTCCCGGAAAAACTACCCGCAAGATGGGTAATATCCCCCTGAAGGTCTCCCAGCTGTGTGGCGGAAAAATGCTCTTCAAAGAGATCGAAATTCATGGCGTTTACACAATTTTCATGCTCCATAAAAAGACTGAACAACTCACGTCCCGTGGTACCATTATTTACCAGAAGGGGATTTCCCCCATCGCTTGCTGCCGCCAGGGCGGGATGTTTTTGCATAAGGAATGCCCGGTGTTTGTCACTGATGAGATCATACCAGTAGTGGTGCGAAGGATTGAGAAAATAAAAGGTGATATCACAGACCTCCCCCAGGCGGGAGAGGATCTGTACTGTCTGCGGAGGAAGGACCGATATACCGAAGAAAAAAAGGTGGTTAAAGCGAAACTTTAATTTCTGCAAAATGTTAGTATTCATCGCATTAATAAGTTCGACATAAAGTGAATATTTATATTTTTTTGTGCGCACTTCTCTCAAATGCCGAAAGAGAAGACATTGCCAACGCTCCTGCTCTCCGAAAAAGGTGTCATCCTGCAGGACATATTCCCCCTGTTCCCATGCGGTAAGCATATGGGGACGGTACATGTCGTACTGATCGAACAGATCGGCCACGGTCACGGCAAGGTCGTATCTATGCCGTGAATCATGGCGGATATACTTTGCCACTTCCCGCACTGCGGGAAAACGGCGTGCCTCCCCGTCAAAAAAGGCAGGATCTTCCTCAAAGAGGCGGAAACAATCCCAGAGGGAGTCCTCCTGCGTATAGATTTCCTCTTTTCTGCACAGGCCCGCCTCTTCCATAACATCCCGGAGAAAATCCTCCGGTGTTGCATAGTGCGTATTGGCGGAAATCCCATTTTCCTGAGCCGTAAAAAGGCTGAGCCACTGCCCCATACCCGCCGTCTGGGTGATCACCTCCGTGGGCATAAAGGGCGTGGACGGGGCTGTCATTTGTATCTGCCGGGCATAATGCCTGGCAAGATGTTCCATGCGGTTTGAAAAATAGATATTTATTCCCATGGGGTAATCCTTTCCTCCACGCCGGAAACCCGGTCTACCTGACGGTGCAGGGTATAGGCGAGGACATCCTGTGGAGCGCATATATCCACCCGTTTTTTAGCCCGGGTTATGCCCGTATAAAAAAGCTCCCGTGTAAGAAGGGGGATTGTAACTGAGGGAAGCACCAAAAAAACATGGTCAAATTCCGAGCCCTGACTGGTATGTATGGTCATGGCAAAGAGGGGTTCATGGCGAGGCAGTTTTTCCACGGGGATTTTTGCCACCCCCGTTCCTGTCTCAACCTGTGTGCGGTAGTAAAAATATAACCCCGCACCGCTACGCCGCACCACCCCCGTATCACCGTTGAAAAGGCCGAGGTCGTAGTCGTTTTGCCGAATGATAAGGGGTTTGTTATGATACAGCCTCTCACCATTTGGAGAAATACTGCCCCGCCGGGTCAGCTCCTGTTCCACCAGCACATTCATGCGCTCCACCCCGTATTCCCCGTTGCGCATGGCACAGAGAATACGAAAGCGATTAAGCTTTTCCAGGGCACGCCGGGTATCTTTTTCCTCAATATACGCCGCATACTCCCCGATACGCTCTGCAGTCTCCCTATGGAGTTCACCGGGTTTTTCATAGACCCGCACTGATCCCGTTTCGGCCTCCCCTGCCTTCAAAAGGGCGGCAACATCCTGAAATCGTCCGCCAATAGCGGCCGCACTGAGACGGCCAATGGCACTGTCAGCAGTAAAGCGGCGACTGCGGAGCAGCTCCACAAGAACCGGCTGTGCAGCATCATCTTCACAGGTTTCGGGGATGCGGCATTCCCGGCGGAGGATACACCTGTTTATCATCTTCCGTTCCCGGGGCAGGTAGCCGCCACGGGCAAAACTGCGACACAGATCACCAAAGACAGACCCCACCTCCACAGAGGCAAGCTGATCCTTATCTCCCATGAGAATAAGTTTTGCTCCGTCCTTCACTGCCGCCATAAGCTTTGCCATGAGGGGGACATCCACCATGGAGGCCTCATCCACAATAATCAGATCGTATGTCAGGGGGTGGGCCCCTGTATGGCGAAATTCCGTGCGCCCCTTCTGCCAGCCCAAAAGACGATGGATGGTGGCCCGGGGGATATCCTGCAAACGCCGGCGGATATGAGGATCATCCAGATGAAAATGGGGGCTGGCAAGGCTGTTTTCCAGAGATTCACCGAGACGCTGCACGGCCTTTCCCGTGGGAGCCGCCGCCACTACTGCGGCATGGGGATACTCATAGATATAAAGAGCCAAAAGCTTTGCCACGGTGGTGGTTTTACCCGTACCGGGTCCCCCCGTAATAAGGAGAAAATTATGCAGCAATCCCCGTAGCGCCGCTGCACACTGCCAATCGATGCGTTCCTTTCCTGTGAGATGGTCCATATCTTCATCAGAGCTGAAAAGGCGCTGGGCCAGGTCAAAAAATCCGGAAGAAAAGTCGGTATGCGCCCTATAACTGCGCAATCGGGAGATATGATACAGAATACGGGTTTCATAGATAAAATAACGGTGGAGATAGACCCGGTCTTTCTGAAAGACAAAAAATGCCGGGGGAACAGTCTCTTCCCCGGCGTCTTCATGGACGTGTACACAGTATGAATCATCCTCCGCTTCCTGAAGGGCGGCAAGATCCTTTACATCATCAGAATTTTCAATAAAGGGGTTTTCCGCCACTTCAGGCTCCGAATCCTCCCCGTTTTTTACGGGCACACAGGAAGCGATACAGGCGGAGAAATTGAGGGATACATGTCCCTCAAAAAGAGCCCGTGAAAGGGCATAGGCCAAAGCCTTATGGGCTTTTTTTTCCGCTGGAAGGGTGGCTGCAAAATAGTATGAGGGACGATGAATCATTGTTACTCCTTTGTATCTGCAATATACCATACCGGTGTGACATTTAATGACACCTTTCTGTTTTTCTGTACCTGCCTATTCAATTCCCGCAAGTTCATAGCGCAGGGCCCTGGTTGAGATGGATATTTCCCACATTGATACCACAAGAGAAGCCAGAAGAGACAGCAGGCTAAGCCCGAAAATACACCCACCGATGATATCCCATTCCACAAAGAGGGCAAACATGGAAAGGGTGCAGAGAAAAAATGCCACGACACCGAAAATCTGCATAATCCGTATCAGGCGGAGACGAAGGCGAAGATTCTGTATCTGGCGGGAAACATTATCCCCGCTGCGGCTGGTTCTCTCCTTAACCAATTCCCGCACCAGCTGGGCCAAAACAAGAAAACGGTTGGTATAGGCAAGCAGCAAAAGGGATATTGCCGGAAAAAGCAGGGCCGGCGTGGTGAGATCAAGATTCATTATTTCCTCCTCATATGTTCTCAGATAATATACATTTTCACCAGGTACGTATCACCGGTATAGTGATAATATACCCACCGGATATGTCACATAATGTCTTTTGGATATCATGCAAACAAAAACGGTACACTTGCTGCTGAATAAGAGCATACGAAAACCTTCTGAAGCCAGGAAGAATATACTGAAGTAAAAACGCCCTGCACAGGAGAATTTCTGCGCGAAGGAAATCCACCTTTTCCGCGGCATTGTATATTTTAGCACAGAGAAAGGAGTACCATGGCACGGGATAAAATTTTTCGCACCCATCGGGATGAAATAAATGAGTTCACCTTTGATGAAGAGGTTGCCGCTGTTTTTGATGATATGCTCAAGCGGTCTGTTCCCGGATACGGAACAATCCTCTCTCTTATTGCCCTGTGCGCACAAAAATATGTAACTCCCGGCTCCGCGGTCTATGATCTTGGTGCGTCCCGCGGTGCATCAACCATGGCCATGGCCCATAATATTCGCTCCAAGGGCTGCAGCCTCTATGCCGTTGACAACAGCCGTGCAATGTATGAAAAGCTTCTTCAGGCAGCCCGTTCTTTTACGGGATATACTAAAATTATTCCCCTGTATGAGGATATTCTTACCACCCCGGTGCAGAATGCATCTCTTACTGTACTCAATCTCACACTGCAGTTTGTTCCACTTAAGCAGCGGGATACGCTTATGGAAAAAATCCATGCCGGCACGCTTCCCGGGGGCTGTCTCTTTCTCGCGGAAAAAGTAAAGGACTCATCCTGTATGACCGGGCTCTACTATGATTTCAAACGGGCAAACGGCTATAATGACCTGGAAATAAGCCAGAAACGCTCGGCCCTGGAAGAGGTGCTTATCCCCGACACTGAATCCGAACATATGGCACGCCTGCAAAAAGCGGGGTTCTGCCGGGTGGAGCGGTTGTTTCAAACCTTAAACTTCAGGGCCTACGCTGCATGGAAATAACCCGATTTGACGACCTCTATGCACGCCACAATAACTCTCCCCTTGCACCGTGGCTCACAGGGGCGGCTCCCCGCATAGCACAGCGGCTGAACCCGGATAAAAACAAATTGACCGCCCGCCTCACCCAGGCCCTGGATACTTTTTTAGTGGGCAGTAAACCACCCGTTTCCCTCCGTGACGGCGTTGTACAGGCTGGTAAATTTGCCGATGGAGAACAGGAGAATATTACAGCAAGCCTTCGCTGCTTTAAGCCCTGGCGAAAAGGTCCCTGGCAGATCGGTGATGTTTTTGTCGATTCGGAATGGGATTCCCGTATAAAGTGGAATCGTATCTGCGAGAAAATTGATCTGCACAACAGGCGCATCCTTGATATCGGATGCGGAAACGGCTATTATGCATATAGAATGTATGCTGCGGGCGCCCGGGAAATTATCGGCATTGATCCGGGACTGGCTCAGGTGTTTCAGGCACTTTTAATACAAAAAATATCCGCCCCTTCACCGATTTCCGTACTTCCACTGGGCATAGAGGATATGCCCCAGTCACTCCCCTGTTTTGATACGGTCTTCTCCATGGGAGTGCTGTATCACAGAAAATCACCCGTTGAACATCTTCAGCATATCCGCAATCTTCTTCGTCCGGGAGGACAGCTGGTACTGGAAACTCTTATTGTGGATGATACCTATGCCGATATGCTTATTCCCGAAGACCGATATGCCCAAATGCCCAATGTGTGGTTTGTTCCCTCTGTAAAAATCATTGAACGCTTACTGCGCCGCTTAAAATTTGAGGATATTACCCTCTGCGATGTATCCCTTACCACGGAAAGGGAACAGCGAAAAACAGACTGGGTGGACTCATTGTCCCTGAGTGATTTTATTTATGAAGATACCACCGTGGAAGGGTATCCCCGTCCCAAACGGGCTGTTATCACAGCGCGAAAAAAACTGTGATTCAGGCGTTTATTCTTTTCCACACCGTGTCATAATACTCCAGACAGAGGGAGCGCCATTCATCCCAGCGTTGGTGGCCGATATGCTTTTCAACATAGGTCTGATCGATATATTCAGTGCCGAAGGAGGCATCGCTGTCCAGTTTTTCAAGGGCAACCACATCCGCTACATGAAGTATGGATAAAAGCATATTTGAATCACTCTGAATTCGTCTGGGAGAATGATGAAATGCCACGGCTTCAACTGTTTTAAACCGAAACCCCCACAAGCCCAGGAGATATGCACCGATATCGGCGTGATCCACGCCCAGTACATTTCTCTCTGACTCTGAAAGGGACTCGCTGGTTACATTGCTGATATTAAGCGCTTTACGGTATTTTTCATGCAGGTATGCCTCAAAAATCAGCCGGCCGATATCGTGAAGCATGGCGGCCATAACCACCGTATCCCGGGTTTTTTCCCGAACACCGTGATGCTCACAGATGTGTCCGGCAAAACCGGCAACCATCTGACTGTGTTTCATAACAATGGTTACGGACTGACAGATATCATTTTCTTCAAAATGGGAAAAGATATGGGCGGTGACAACCATGGATTTTATAATCTCTGTACCAAGAAGGACAACCGCCTGCGACGGTGTTGTTACCTGCTGGGGCAGGGTAAAAAAGGCTGAATTGACAATTTTCAGCACCGTGGTGGATAAGCCCACATCGGACTCAATAACCTCACCGATCTTTTTCAGAGACGGCTCTGACCGGTTAAGCTCATCCTTTAATTGATAATAGGCATCGGGCAGTGAAGGCAGGCTGTCCAGGGCCCCCACCATTCTTCGGGCCTTTTTGTTGATCACCAGTCGATGCAAACGGTACATATTCTGAATAATTTCTTCAATCTGCTGCACCGATTCTGTTTTTCTGAGAAACTGGTGAGCAAGACGCACCACCTGAAGATAATTATCGATGGAATCACAATCGGTGAGTATAAGGCGGATAACATCGGGGTATCGGTTTTTTACATATTCCAGAAGCTGGGTGCCGTCAAAGAGAGGCAGGGTGATATCCGTTACAATAAGATCAAAGTGAATATAGTTGAGATAGTCTATTGCTCCCAGGACATCATCCGCATAATAGCAATCCCACTCTTTTGACGTATAAAACACAGTTTGATAGATATTGACCCACCGTTGATCATGATCCACAAAGAGAATCTTTTTCACAACCCCTCTCCTGTTTCTGTATACTGTAACAAATATATATACCGAAGAGGAAAAACGGGGGGTTATTTTGTATATATTCTGTACAGACGGCGGGAAAAAATTTCCGGGGAAAAGCGGGAGTGCACAATATCCTGATTACCTTCTGTTTCATCCGTCGAAAGCAGGAGTTTTTTGCGGGTATTCTGATTCAGATGTATAAATTCTGCATGCTTTTTGTCACGGGACAGTATATCCCGTACACAGCACAGTTTTTCCTGCGGTGAAAGCAGTGCAAAATCACAGGTGCTGTTTCCGTGAGATACCCAAAGCGCCGTATAGAGCCCGGGAAAAGAAATGCCCAGGGCTGTAAAATCCCGGGTGATCTCAGGCAGGTCGCGCCCCACAAGTTTTTTACCGATATAATAGGGCTCAAGAAATGCCATGCCGAATCCCTCCCGAAAGCTGGTGGTCACCACCGTATCAGCATGGTGATATATATGAGAAAAAGGGATATGTTTTGCCGCATCAAAAATAAAGGGGAGATCAAAAGACCGGGCGAGATCGGTCCATTTCTTATACAGTGGCATTTCCCTGCTGTTTTCCGGAGCACGCATAATAATCCACTGATCATTTGGTGCCAGAAGCCGGGACAACAGAATACACTCACCGATATTTTTCCGTTCAATGGCCCGCACGGGATAGACAAACCACGAAGTATCCGGATCCGCACCGATTTTGCATGCCGTTTCCCTGCGGTCAGCACGCGGTTTTGGCGGTAATTGCACGGGGTTTGGCACATAGAAACACTGATTTTGAACCCTGTGAAACTGAGGGCGATTCATATCCGCACGGTTGAGAAATATCCACTGTACAAAGCTGGTTTGAGGATAAAAATAGTTCGTATATGTATCATACCCAAGGACGGTGGATAATTGCCGGGCAGTTTTGAGCAGGGCGGGACGTTCCTCAATAAAATCATGACAATGAAAGATACAGCGTCCGCCCCGGCGGGCATATTCTGTTACCGCTGCAGTGAGCGCGGGGTTTTTTCCAATGGAGGGGTTATGAACATGAAACAGAGTGTCGAAAGGATATGAAGCAAGCAGAGTTGACAGGGTGTTGCGGATTCGGTCAATATCGCGGTTACCTTCATCATAATAATCACATTCCGGAACTTCAAACAGCGGGCAGTCAAGCTTCTTACGTACGGATGTTGGGATATCACCGGCTATTATTTCAACGTCAATATGGGGAAAAAACTTCTGCAAGGCCTGAACCTGTGAAATAATAACCCCGGTTACCCCTCCCATACGTAGATGGTAATGGATTATTACAAGCTTCATGTATATAAAGAGTTTCCTGCAGAATCAACAGCAACAATAAGGGGCATGGCATGAAGCGTAAGTTTACGCACCGCCTCTGCACCGAGATCTTTATAGGCAATAATTTCAGAGGCAGTGATGCTTTTTGAAAGAAGTGCTGCGGCTCCGCCAACCGCGGCAAAATACACCGCCCCGTGTTCTTTCATTACAGAAATAACCTCCGGGGAGCGGCTTCCCTTGCCGATCATCCCCATAAGGCCGCACTCCCTGATGAGAGTGGGAGCATAGGGATCCATGCGGTAGCTTGTTGTGGGGCCCGCAGAGCCGATAACCTGCCCCGGTTTGGCCGGCGTTGGTCCCACATAATACAGTATCTGCCCCGTAAGGGGAATAGGCAGGGGTTTGTTTTCGGCGAGGCAGGTGCAGAATCGTTTGTGGGCGGCATCCCGGGCGGTATAAATATCACCGCTGAGTAAGACCCGGTCTCCGGCATGCAGCTTTTGTGTATCCACCGCCATCAGAGGAGCTGAAAGGTGAATTTGCTTCATAGGATGACCTCCGCATGCCGTGCGGCATGACAATTGAGATTGACCGCCACGGGAAGCTGAGCAATATGACAGGGATGAGTTTCAATGTGAACCGCCAGGGCAGTGGTATCCCCTCCAAGTCCCTGAGGACCTACCCCGGAAGAATTGATTTTTTCCAAAATCTTTTTTTCCAGACGGGCATATCGTGGATCATCATGAGGCTTTCCAAGAGGGCGTAAAAGAGATTTCTTGGCAATTTGGCAGCATTTTTCAAAGGTTCCACCGATACCCACTCCAACAATTGTGGGCGGACAGGGGTTGCCTCCGGCTTCAATAACGCTTCGGGAGACAAAATCAATGACCCCCGCTTCACCGTCGGCGGGTTTGAGCATAGCGGTTTTGCTCATATTCTCCGAACCGCCCCCCTTGGGAGCCAGGGTTATTTTCAGAGAACTTCCTTCCACATGTTCTATATGAATAACCGCGGGAGTATTATCCCCGGTGTTTGTGCGATCAAAGAGCGGATCTGTAACAATTGATTTTCTCAGATATCCCTCGGTATACCCCCGTGCGACCCCCTCCTGACAGGCTTCTTCCAGGGTGAGATCGTCAATATCGTAATTTCTTCCCTTTTCTATAAAAAGTACGGAAAACCCCGTATCCTGACACATGGGAAGATTCTCATCCTGAGCTATTCGGGCATTCTCAATGCACTGACCAAGTATGGATTTTCCCAGTGGGGCAGATTCCGTTGCATGATAGGATTCCAGGGAGCGGAAAACGTCCCGGGGCAGTTGAGTGGCTGCAGTGATGCACAGGTCCCGCACGGCTTGTGTAATTCTTTCTTTTTGAACTGTTTTCATGCCCCCGTCCTCAAAAAAATGAAGGTCAAATATACATTAAAATAATATTTGTGACATAACTGGTTTCCCCCCGTGCATTATATATATTATCCACGAGTAAAAGATAACTATATATTAATTTTGGAGTGAAAATGACAGTTCACAGTAAGTCTATTGCCATAGACGGTACGGAAATCACCCTGGAAACAGGACGCATTGCAAAACAGGCAGGTGGATCAGCCACCATTCAGATCGGTGACACAATGGTATTAAGTACCGCCTGCAACGGCGGTCCCCGCGAAGGATTAAATTTCTTTCCCCTTACTATAGAGTTTATAGAACAATCATATGCGGCAGGTAAAATTCCCGGATCATTCTTCAAGCGTGAAGGAAGACCAAGCACACATGAAATTCTCAGCGCCCGTCTTATCGACCGTCCCATCCGTCCCTTGTTCCCTGATGGATACCGGGAAGAGGTCCAGGTGGTTAACACGGTTATTTCCGCTGATGACGTACATGCTTCCGATGTTGTGGCTCTTACATCGGCATCCTTTGCCCTCTGCATTTCAGATATGCCCTTTAATGAGCCTGTTTCCGCTGTTCGCGTTACCACAGTGGACGGAAAATTCAAGGCATTCCCTACCCATGACGAAGCAGCAAAGGGTGATATGGATGTTATTATCGCCGGTACGGAAGAATCCATTATGATGGTTGAAGGCGGTTCTTATGAAGTACCCGAAGAAACCCTTGTTGAGGCAATAATGTATGCCCATACGCACATTAAGGAATTGTGCAAAATGCAGAAGGAATTTCTTGGGGAAATGAATGTTGAAAAAATCGAGTATGCAGCACCTGAATCCCGTGACAGCCAGATTGATGCCGATGTAAAGGAAATTGTGGGCGACCGTCTGCATGAATACAGCTTTATGGGCGACAAGGATGAGCGCTATTCCAAGCTGGCGGAGCTCAAGGAAGAAGTGCTTGAAAAGCTTGCGGAAAAATATCCTGAACAGGAAAGTGATATTAAGGACGCCTTTCACGATATTGAAGCCGAAGATATGCGTACTACCATTCTGACGGAACGCAAGCGTATCGGCGGACGCGGACTGGATGAGGTTCGCCCCATTACCTGCGAACTTGACTTCCTTCCCCGTGCCCACGGTTCCGCAATTTTTACCCGCGGTGAAACCCAGGCCCTGGTAACAACCACCCTCGGGAATAAGCGCGACGAAATGATTGTTGATAATCTGCAGGATGACTTTCGCAAAACCTACTATCTTCACTATAATTTCCCTCCCTATTGTGTGGGCGAAACCGGTCGTTTCGGTATTCCCAAGCGTCGTGAGATCGGTCATGGTAATCTTGCGGAAAATGCCCTGGCACCGATTCTTCCCAACGAAAAACTCTTTCCCTATACCGTACGTATAGTGTCAGACATTATGGAATCCAACGGTTCCTCTTCAATGGCTTCCATTTGCGGTGGGTCTTTGTCTCTTATGGCTGCAGGGGTTCCCGTAAAATGTCCTATCGCCGGTGTTGCCATGGGGCTTATTACGGATGGTGAAAAAACAGCCATTCTGACGGATATTCTCGGTACGGAAGATCATCTCGGTGATATGGATTTTAAGGTAGCCGGCAGTCGTGAGGGTATAACGGCGATTCAGATGGATATCAAGATTAACGGTATCACACCCGAGCTGATGAAAGAAGCCCTCGGGCAGGCAAACACAGCGAGAAACTCAATTCTTGATGTTATGGATCATGCAATTTCAGAGCCGCGGAAAAATCTTTCCAGCTATGCTCCTGCCATTGTAACCCGCAAGATCGACGAAAAGGATATCGGTATTATTATCGGCCCCGGTGGAAAAACCATAAAGGAAATGCAGGAACAGCATTCCGCAAATATTTCCATTGAGGACGACGGAACCGTAACAATCGCCGCAGAAAACAAAGCTGCTGCGGATGCGGTAAATAATCTTATCGAGAAACTCGTTGAAAAACCCGAAGTAAACAAGGTCTACGATGCGACGGTTAAAAAAATTGTCGATTTTGGTGCCTTTTGCGAATATCTGCCCAAGCAGGAAGGTCTTCTTCATATCTCAGAAATTGACCACAAACGGGTTGAAGATGTAAATCAATATCTCAAAGAAGGCGATAAGATAAAAGTTAAAATAATCGGACTTGAGAGAAACGGAAAGGTTCGTCTGAGCTTGAAAGCGTTGAAAGAAAAGGAATAAGCCCTTTTATTACCACTGGTTATGTAGGACTGTTTCATCTGTGAAACAGTCCTTTTTTTATCCATCGGGACAGGAAATATATGAAATTTATTTCTGACACTATATATTTTATGTCGTTTTTACGACCGATTCAGGAGGAAACCTATGGGAAAAACCCTGGTTGAGAAAATATTTGAAGAAAAACTGCGTGATACCCCCTTTCCGGGAACCCATGTACTTAATCTTGATGCAGTGATGTGTCATGAAATCACCACTCCCGTTGCCATTGCTGATTTGCAGTGGAGAAACAAAGACCGCGTTTTTGATGCAGATAAAATTAAAGCCGTCATTGATCATGTGACACCCGCAAAGGACAGTAAAAGCGCCATGCAGGGTAAGATCATTCGTGAATGGGCCCATAGACACAACATTCGTGATTTCTTTGATATCGGAAAAAACGGTGTCTGCCATGCCCTGTTTCCCGAGATGGGATTTATCCGCCCGGGGTATACGGTAATAATGGGAGACAGCCACACCTGCACCCACGGGGCCTTTGGTGCCTTTTCCTGCGGGGTGGGGACAACGGATCTTGAAGTGGGGATTCTCAAAGGGGTCTGTGCCTTTCGAAAACCGGACACAATACGGGTGAACATTACGGGTACGCTCCCGGACTATGTGTATGCCAAGGATGTTATGCTTTCCATCATCAAAAAGCTGACGGTCAACGGTGCCACGGATCATGTTATTGAATTTCGCGGTGAGGTTGTTGACAATTTCTCCATGGAAGAACGGATGACCCTCACCAATATGGCCATTGAAGCCGGCGGAACCTCGGGTATCTGCATGCCCGATCATAAAACAGTGGAGTATCTGTGGAAATGGATCGCCGCTGACTATGATAACAATAAAGATGCGGCGCTGAATGATTTTCACCGCTGGTGGTCTGATGAGGATGCCTCCTACGCACAGACAATAGATATTGATGTATCCCACCTTGAGCCCTGCGCCACCTTTGGATATAAACCGGATCAGGTTCAACCTATTCGGGAATTTCCCTCTGAAAAAATCGATCAGGTCTATATCGGCAGCTGCACCAACGGCAGGATTTCAGATCTGCGTATAGCCGCCGAAATTACACGGGGACATACCCTTGCCTTCGGTACACGGGGAATTGTATCCCCCGCTACTCCTCAGATATACCGACAGGCCCTTTCCGAAGGTCTTATTGAAGTGTTTCTTGATGCGGGATATGTGGTTTCCAATCCCACCTGCGGCGCCTGCCTGGGCATGAGCAACGGTGTGCTGGCAGAGGGTGAAACAGCGGCGGCAACAACAAACAGAAATTTTAACGGACGAATGGGTAAAGGCGGTATGGTACATCTTATGAGCCCTGCTTCAGCAGCAGCTTCAGGAATAACCGGAACCCTCACCGATCCACGGGATATATAAAGGAGACGATTATGAAAGAATTTGGCGGACCACTTCTTTTTTTGGATAGATCTGACATCAATACTGATGAAATAATCCCCGCTCGATATTTGACGGAAGTAACAAAGGATGCACTCAAACCGTATCTTCTTGAAGATCTCAGCCTTGACGGATTTGATCCCACGGGTCCCGAAGTCAGGGATGCCGGGATTATTGTGACACGCGAAAATTTTGGCTGCGGTTCTTCCCGGGAACATGCCCCGTGGAGTCTTGAAGTAAACGGTATTCACGTGGTGATTGCAGAAAGTTATGCCCGCATTTTTCGGCAGAATATGTTTAATTGTGGAATGCTTGCCATCGAACTTTCATCTGCTGATATTCAAAAAATATTTGATCTGCAGTCCCGCAGGAACCTTGTCTGCGATGTTGATATTGAAGCGGATACTCTCACGTTTTACAGTGGGGACACCCTCCTTCTAACGCAGCAGTATACCATATCCGACTTTGACAGGGCCCTGGTAAAATCCGGCGGATGGGTGGAATTTGCCGACAGCCGGTACTGATATTCATTGATGTAAGTATTCATGGAATACGTTCTTATTTTTGCTCTGGGAGGCATAGCGGGATTTATTAATGCCCTGGCCGGAGGAGGATCAGCTCTTCCGCTGGGACTGATGGTCCTTATGGGCATAGAGAGCCCCGTGGCAAACGGCACAAACAGGGTCGGTGTATTTTCAGCCGCCCTGGCCTCAAGCCGCACCTTTCTGCGGCAAAAAACCATTTCATTTTACCGTATTATACCCGCCATTATCCCAGTCCTCCCCGGCGCTGTTCTGGGCGCTCTTTTTGCCGCAAAAATTGATCACGAACCCTTTACCCGCATTATTTCGGCGGTAACATTTTTCATTGTCATTTCCCTCTTTGTTCCTCATACAACTATCTTCACCCGTCTGTCCCGCCATATCCGCCCCGGCATTTCACCCCTGATTCTTTTCTGCATCGGTCTCTACGGAGGTTTTATTCAAGCCGGCGTGGGCTATTTACTCATGGGCTTTTTTACGCATATAAAAGGTATGGATCTGGTAACAACCAATGCGTGTAAAACCACTGTTATTATGTTTTATACGATCCCTGCCGTTGTAATCTTTTCGCTTACAGGAAGAATAGACTGGACCTATGCGGTTCTGCTTGCCCTTGGGGAATATGCAGGAGGAAACATATCCTCCCGCCTTGCGATTCAGCACGGTGAAAAAATTATCAAACCGGTTTTAGCTGTTTCTCTTGGAATTATTTCCCTTCAGCTTATTCGCACGTGATTTTCGCAATACCCCGCAGGACTTCAGGCAGTTTCGACAGTCAATACAGTGTCGGGTATCAATTCTGATGCCGGTTTTTCTGTCTCCCACAATGGCTCCCGTGGGGCAATTTCCTGAACACTGCGCGCAGTTGACACACTCATCAGGAATGCGCGTTCGAAAGGGGGCAACTCCACGGATACGTGACAGCATAAAGCCCGTGGGACAGATAAAGCGGCAGAAAAACCTGTTCCGCACAAAGGAAAGAAAAAGTATCACCAGAGTCAATCCTGCAAGAACAACGGAAGGAGTATATAACACTGCAGCATAGTAATTCAGGATTTCAAACTGAATAAAGTCCTGCTTGAAAAACAGCAGTAAAAGTACTAATACTCCAAGATAAACCGGGGCGATCAGTTCCAGTTTTTTTAGAGTATCATTTGAGTCGGCATGGTTTTTTTTCATCCGACGCGCTGCGGAACCAATCATTTCCTGAAGAATACCGAAGGGACAAATAAAACCGCAGTAAAACCGACCAAACACAAATGACAGGACAATAATTGCCAGATAAAACAGTGTAAGAAAGGTAAATACAGGAGACCATACAACAGAATAGAGTACGCCAAGAGATATCTGGTGCTGACGGGTTATAAGAAAGAAGACACCCAGGACAGCAAAAAGCAAAAATTTTCGCGGAATACTGCGATAAAAGACCACTCCGCACACAACCGCAGCCAGCAGTAGAAACAGAATTACTTCAGTCACGGGAAAGGCCTGCGAAAGCACCTCTTCCTTATTGAGAAATGCAAGGGACTGAATAACACGCTGATTTACCGCCTCACAGGTGAGTGTTGCACCGGAGACGATATCAATTGTATCAATGTCCCCGGGACTGCAGATACCCGAAAAATGCCTGTTAAACCCTTCCTTTTCAAAGACACGCCGAATAAAGCCCGGAGTTTCCCGATGCTCCGCCAGGGCGATATCAACAAGGGTCATATCCGGCTGAAGCAGCAGGTATAATTCCAGAGGACCGCCATAGCCGTGAGCCTTCCCGGGAACCTGCTCAGTGGGAAAAATATAGAATTCCTCATCCTCCGCCTGCACCGAATAGAGTACAATGCCATCATTCTCGACGGCTTCCACATCTTCAAAATCATAGTCAGGAAAAACATCCTGAAAATAAAACCCCCAGGCAGCACAGCTCAGAAATAA
Organism: Fibrobacterota bacterium; assembly: GCA_051745755.1. Taxonomy (GTDB): domain Bacteria; phylum Fibrobacterota; class Chitinivibrionia; order Chitinivibrionales; family Chitinivibrionaceae; genus Chitinivibrio. Next base: position 23,705 of record JBNJEI010000020.1, on the reverse strand, counting down.
CAGAATTGTGCCGGTGTATATGGCCCGTCTCATCAGCATCTCCTTGAATATTAAAAACATCGTTTCTTTTGTTTTTTACGGCATTCCTTATCGCATCTATAGCAAATTTCGTTTTTCAGCCATCCGCCTGAGAAAAAATCCTGCAGATTCCCAACCGTGGTTTTAGCAATATTAGTGAGAGCTTCACGGGTGAAGAATGCCTGGTGAGAGGTAATCAATACATTGGGGAAAAACATAAGCCGGGCCAGGACATCATCAGAGATTACCTCCTGAGACAGGTCCTGAAAGAAATACTCGCTCTCCTCTTCGTACACATCCAGAGCTGCAGCCCCGATTTTGCCGTTTTTTAAATGGCGAATAAGTGCTTCGGAGTCAACCAGACCTCCCCGGCTGGTGTTGACTATATAGACACCATGTTTCATCCTGCTGAGAGCCTCTTCATTTATCATATGATACGTATCTTCCACCAGGGGGCAATGGAGGGAAATAACATCTGATTTTGCGTAGAGTTCAAAGAGTGACGAATAGGTAATTCCGGTGTCTTCTGCGTATTTTGTATCGGGAAAAGGATCATAGGCACAAATATCCATTCCAAATCCCTGTAAGATGGAAATCAGTTTCTTTCCGATTGCCCCCGTCCCGATAATACCAGCCGTTTTTCCGTGCATATCAAAACCCATAAGTCCCGTGATGGAGAAATTTCCTTCCCGGGTCTGGCGATACGCGCGGTGTGTTTTTCTGTTCAGTGTCATAATCAATGCCAGGGCATGTTCCGCAACTGCATAGGGTGAGTAGGCGGGAACCCGCACAATATGAATCCGTTTATAGGCAGCGGAAAAATCAACATTGTTGTATCCGGCACAGCGAAGCGCAACAACCTCCACGCCCAGATCGCACAGGGAATCAATAACAGCTTTGTTTATTGTATCATTAACAAAAACACATACGGCATGGTGGCCGCGTGCTTTTTCAACAGTCTGTTCGGTTAGTTTTTCTTCAAAAAAAGAAAAGGAAAAATTATCTGAATAGGAAGTAAAGAATTCGCGGTCATATGGTTTTGTATCAAAAAAAGCAACTTTTTTCATAGACAGTATCTCCGTAAAAAAGACAAGTATTCCCAATATAAAATACATACCATAAGTCCGTGATACTGCAAAAAAAAAGTAATATGTCTTTTTTTGAACAAATCCTCAGCAAAAAGCAATCGATATACAGTTACGGAAATAAATGATTTTCCGGCAGTTTCATTTGAAATTTGTATCAGTAATCCTAAACTCCTGCCTATGAATTAATTTGACACGACATTTGTCATGTGAGGCTCTTTGTAGCGCGGTTGTATCCCATATAAAAAGCATTCTCGTGTTTTTTGACAAAACGAAACATATACGGTACTTGTCAATAGAAATGAGACAGTTTTTTTCTGTCTCAACATTTTCCCGCACCCTGGAGTAGTAAAAAAGGTGGTTTCCCGTTATGACGGAAAACCACCTGTATATCAAGCATATAAAAATAGTTTACAGCAAGGGCTATTGCTGTGGGGCAGGCTGCTGCTGGGGCTCTGCCTGTTGCGGCTGCGGCGCCATTCCACCCTGTTCCTGTTGAAATTCGGTCATAACCTTTTTCTGAATCTCCTGCGCCTCTTCTTGAGAAATCAGGGCTTCCTCACCGTCAATACCGGCAACAATGGAAGATATAAGTACGGAGGGGTTCACAAGGGAGCTGATGCCTTCCAGGCCTTTTCCGAAGCTGAAACCCACAGCATAGGAGAAGGTTTCGATATCACCGTCAACACTTTCGACAGCTTCTACAACATTATCCTCACCCTCAAGATCTGAGTACACCGGTTCTTCAGGACCTGAAGCTTCTACACCTTCCTGCTGCTCCTGTTGTACTTCTGTGATAACTTTCTGCTGAATCTCCTGGGCTTCTTCCGGAGTAACAATTGGTTCCTGACCTTCCATACCCGCCATAAGGGAGGAAATCAGAAGAGGGAAGTCAACCCGTTCATGTAATTCTGCGATTCCTTCACCAAAATAATACCCGATGGAATAGGAAAATTTATCCGTATCGGAATCAAGACTTTCCACTCGCTGAACAACTTCAGCCAAGGAAACTCCCGTAAAAAGAAACACTACAATCGCAGACAGTACCAGTTTTGACTTCAAATACATACAAACTCCTTAAAAAAATAAAAAAAACAATGAAATTATACTTACGCGGGGACACAGGTAAATATTGTATCAATACGAAAATTTATTAAAAAAAGAGAGAGGCTGAGTGCCTCTCTCCTCTGTATTCTACTCCTTAATATCCAGGAGTTCCACTTCAAAAATAAGTACTTCGTTGGAACCGATCTGCTGTCCTGCTCCCTCTTCTCCATAGCCAAGCTCGGGGGGAACAAAAAACTTATAGGTGGCGCCTTCCTTCATAAGCTGGATTCCTTCCTTCCATCCGTCAATCACCTGATTCAGACCGAATGTAGCCGGGTTTCCGCGTTCCCGGGAACTGTCAAACACCTCACCGGAAAGAAGCGTTCCTTCATAGTGTACTTCCACCTGATCTTCCTCAGTGGGGGAATCACCCTCCCCTTCTTCAATAACTTCGTACTGAAGTCCGGATTCGGTAACCTGAATATGGTCCTGCTTTTTGTTATGCTCCAAAAACTCTTCCCCCTCAGCAGCACGGCTTTCCTGTTCCTGTTGCTGCTCCTGCTGCATCTCCTGCATTACCTTTTGCTGTATCTGCTGAGATTCCTGGGGGGTAATCATCGGCTCCTCTCCTTCAAGACCTGCAAGAAGGGATGAAAAAAGGATGGATTTATCCACGCGCTCCGAAATCTGTTCCAGGCTTCTGCCGTACCCATACCCAAGGGCATAGGAAAAAAGCTCACTGTCTGTTTCAAGGGAATCGATATCACCAAGGTCGATATCTGAACCTGCACCCGACTGTTGTCCGCCATTCTCTTCAAGACAACCGGTAAAAAAGATCAGCGCAATAGACGCTGCACATAAAAATTTGCTCATGAAAAACTCCTCCATAGGTAATAGTTATAAAAAAATATATATAGGCAGGAATCAAAATATCAACACTTTTTTATTATTCATTATTTACAAAGATATCCATAAACTCCGTACTATCCAGCTCAACAAACATTTTTTCCGTGCATTCATCCAAAAACATTTCGTCAATACTGTACCCCTTTTCCTCCAGCAGAAAGATAAGGGTTTCGTCAATTTCTGTTTCAACACGATGCCCCCTGTTTCCATAATCCACCCGGTGGGAAATCAGATCTGCCAGATCAACCACGATGCTTTCCATAAGAAAGGGGCTTTCCGGTTTATGAAAATGGTGTTGGCGTATACACGACTCAATCCGCTGGGGCAAATGCCAGCGATTGGCTATAATTGCTCCCACATCACAATGGGTCAGGCCTACCACCGCAGCCTCAGCCTCATAATAATTACACCGGTGTTTGCTCCGGTAGGTCTCTACCTTTTTGTAATCCTCCGGCAGATACTGGACAAAGACCATTTTTCCAATATCGTGCAAAAGCCCGGCAACAAAAAGCTCTTCAACATCGGGAAGATGAAAATAGCGGCCGACAATTTTCGAAGCCACCGCTGTGGAAACACTGTGTTCCCAATACCTATTCACATTAAAGCTGCTGTGTGCGCCGATATTTTTGAATGCATCAAATACAGAAAGGGACAGACCCATCTCCTTTACGGCATTAAATCCCATGATAATAATGGCCGTATCAACCGTTGATATTTCGCGGGAAAAGCCGTAAAAGGCGGAATTTGCCATTTTCAGGATTCGTGCAGTGAGGGATTGGTCATTTGAAATTACCCGTGCAAGGGTGCGGGCATTTGTTCGGGGGTTATCAACCATTTCAATCATTTTTGAAATGACCGTGGGCAGGGTGGGAATAGTGCTTATACGTGAGGCAATATATCGTATTTTCTTTTGGGCATCCGTCATAATTATACGGAATAATCTATGAATTTACCCGACGCAGGGGATGCTGGTCGTTTCTTCTGCTCAGAATCTTTCCTGTTTTTCCGACGGTCTTTCTTTCGCTTCCGCCTATCCTTCTGCCTGTCATCAACTCCCACCTGTTCTTTCTTCTCGGCCTCATTGGGCTTATGCATTCGCTCTTCGTACATTTCCTTTACATTTTCACCGGTTACGGCCGCATGATTAGCCACATTGTTTTCGCCCCGGTGCTGAAATCGTGCAGCACTGTCAGAATTGGATAAACCGCCCTGTAAATCAACACTGCCCATTATTTTTCCATCCTCGCTGAGATGGTAGCCTTCAACTTTAATATAGTTTTTGAATGTATCTGGCTGACACGTGATTCTGAAATATCCAGAACAACTCCGATTTCCTTCAGGGTTAATTCTTCAAAATGATAGAGGGCAATAACAAGTTTTTCTTTCTCGGGGAGGGCCTGGATAGACTCTTTCAGTATGGACTTTACCTCCTTATATCCCAAAACGCTGAGGGGATTGTCACTCTCTGTATTCTCAATGGTATCTATCAGCTTCAGATCCTTTGAATCCCCTCCCCGGCGGGGAAGATTCTCTTCAAGGGACAGGATTGTTGTGGGAGCAACTTCAGCAAGCATCTTTTTATACTCTTTCATGGAAATACCCAGATGCTCACAGACCTCATCATCGTAGGGCGCTCTACCCAGATCTTCGGTCAGACGTGCATAGACACGCTGAAGGTCCTTATTTTTTTTTCTGACGGAACGGGGCACCCAGTCCAGGGCCCGCAATTCATCAAGTATGGCACCGCGAATCTTATGGCTTGCAAAGGTTTCAAATTTTATATCCCGCTGCGGTTCAAAGGTCTCCGCTGCCTTAATAAGCCCCATGGTCCCGGCTCCGATAAGATCGCCCTTATCAACACTGGGAGGAAGAGTATAGGCCATTCTCCCCGCAATATACTTAACCAGAGAAGCATATTCAACGAGAATTTTATCCTTGGCAACCTTTGAGTTGTCTTCCTTATACTCTTTCCATAAATGGGCTAATTCCGGCATAGATTTGTCTCTCATAGATTATAGTATATCACATCATTATACTACCATAAAAAGTACATTACGGCAATCTTATTTTTGGAATTTTTCTTTTGACTTGGTTTCCACGACCTCGACATGTCTGTTTTTCTTCTGATTGTAAATATGCTGCTCCATTCCTCCCTCAAAGGGATCCAGATCATCATCATTAATATCCTCAACCACTCCCTTTATTATGATATCCGAAACTATAAATGCCACAATCCAGAAGACAATGCCCGTAAGAACCGCACGAATAAGAGACCCTGCCAGCATGGCCGTATCGTCAAGACGGTTAAAATCGACAAAAATCACCCATACCGTAATGGATACCAGAAGGGCAAAGAGAGAACAGAGACTTTTTCGTTTTTTGGCTTCTTTCTTCATATCTGCAGACGTATCCTTGTTATATGGTACGAACGATTTTTTGCGCAATGGTATTGATCCGCAGGGTATAGTCTCCCAGCTCGTGCAATTCCATAAGAGAACGGTCATCACGAATACAGGAGCGTATTTTCTGCGTATGGGGCAGTATACCGAGCAGGTGTAAAGCTATCCGCAGATACCGGTCACAGATTTTCTCCAGCTGTTCATACACCTGAGTTGCCTCAGCATCAGTATCAGCCATATTTACAATAACATAAAAATCCCTTTTTCCCTGACGGCTTAAAAGTTTGATAACGGCATAGGCATCAGTCAGAGATGTCGGCTCAGGAGTGAGAACCACCAGGGGAATGTTTCCCGCCGCAGCCAGGTTTATAGTGGCTTTGCTGATACCGGCACCGCCGTCAATGAGCAGATAATCATAGTGTGAGGAAAAGGAGGATATCTCATCCGTAAAATGCTGTATCTGAGAATCAGAAAGATTTGCCAGAGCACTGTTTCCCGAAGCCCCGGAGAGAATATCCACGGAATCCGTGAGAGGAGCGGCGATATCCTTCAGGGGATACTTATGAAGAAAAAAATCAGCCACCGTTTTTACATTTCCCAGGCCCAGAAGAATATGAAGATTTGCAAGTCCCATATCCCCGTCAAAGATCAGTATTTTTTTTCCAAGCGCAGAAAGGGCACGCCCCAGAAATATGGATAAATTTGATTTCCCCACCCCTCCCTTGCCGCTGGTTACAGATATGATTTTACCGGAGGAATTGGTATGTTCAATCCCCCGCAGGCTTTTTCCCATAAGGATTCGCAGTGACTGAGCCTGATCCATTTTAGAGAGAACTCCGTTCAAGCAGTTTTTTTACAAAGACACCTGACTGGGCAAATTCAATATCGTCGGGAACGGTTTGTCCGCAGGTAAGGTATGAAACGGGAATAAGAAATTCGTTGACGATATTGTAGACATTTCCCAGGCTTGTTGTTTCATCAAGTTTTGTAAAAACAAGGCGGTTAATTTTGAATCGGCGGTATCGTCTGATTATATCACGTAGATCATCCTCTTTTGTGCCGGCACTTAAAACAAGATGCAGCGCATCGGGAGAAAGGGCGGAAACAATTCTGTCAAGCTCATCCAGGTGCTCTTTGTGATTCTGACTCCTTCCTGCAGTATCCACCAGCACGATATCACTTTGAGTACACTCCCGGAGCATGGCGGAAATATCTTCGGCCTTGAATGCAACCTGAAGGTCTACTCCGATAATATCAGCATAGGCCCGCAACTGTTCCACCGCAGCAATGCGGTAGGTGTCAGAGGTAATGAGGGAAACACGCTTATTTTTTTCCAGGGAGAAATAGGCTGCAAGCTTTGCAATTGTTGTGGTCTTACCTGCTCCCGTGGGCCCGGCAAAGAGCTGGACTCTGTCTAAAGCTGTGTTGCCGGAGGTGGGAAAGCTGTCTGCCAGGGCCCCCATAAACTGTTCATTGATTTCACGTCCCGGATTGGGTGATATCTGTTTAAGATTTGTAAGTAAATCCCGGGCAATATCCTCTTTTATACCAGAGTCTATAAGACGCTTATAAAGAATAGCCCAGGGGCCGGCATATCCTCCGGATGCACGGGTTTCACCCGTCGCAAGAATTGATGCCAGCAATTTGCGCATTTCACTTATTTCATCATGTAGTTTGATAATCTGAATTCCCCCGGATTTTTCCTCCCCGGGCTGTTTCTCTTCAGCCTTTTCCCGGGATGAGGAGGACGGCGCATAGGAAGAAGAGGGGGTTGACTGCGGGGGCTGCGCATTTTCATAGTGACGGGTACGAAGCTCTTCACCGCGTGCAGATAAATGCCTGAGATGATCCGTATATGAACGGTTGAACCCATGTGGGCGGAGTTCATCGTCCCGGGAGGCATGAGCCTGATTCTGTAGATCCGGAAGGTTTCCCGGAGAAACACTTCCATGGCCTTCATCCACCGCAGCAGTAACTTCAAAACCGCCCTTTCTGCCCGGAAATTTGGGAAGCCTTTGACTTTTCAGAATCATTGCATCATCACCAAGTTCTGCCTTTACTTTTACCAAGGCCTCTTTCATGGTTTCAGCGGTAAATTTCTTTATTTTCATAGATTACTCCTACTCTTCCTCTTCCAGACTGACCATTTCCACGGACTGCAATTCTATTCCACTGACAATTTCATTATAGGACAAAACAATCAGTTCCTGTGTCCGGGATTCGGACAGACGTTTAATCTGAAGGCGGATCACCGGGGATACAACAAGAATGGGAAGCTCGCCCAGATCCTTTACCTTCTGCACCGCACGATGGACCGCATCTATTATTCGTCCCGCATCGGTGGGTGAAAGATTCAGTTTTACCCCGCCTTCATATTCCTGGAGTGAATTTTCAAGGCGTGCCTCAAGATTGGGATCAATGGTAATAACCCGAATAATATTATCTTCGTTTTTGAGGGAATTGCAGATCTGCGGTGCCAGGCCGTTTCTTACATATTCGGTTAAAACATCTATGTTTTTGTTCATGCGTCCCGCATCACCCAAAATCTCCATTATCAGGGGCAGATCGCGAATTGAGACTTTTTCATGAAGCAGATTTGACAATACCCGATGTACCTCCCCCAGGCTGAGAAGATTGGGGATAACCTCGTCAACAACCGCCTTATGGGTACTTTTAATATTGTCAATGAGCTCCTGTACATCCTGTCTGGTCAGCAGATCAGCGGCGTTTTCCCTGATAACCTCCGTCAGATGCGTTGCCAGGACAGCGGGCAATTCCACAACGGTATATCCGCATAATTCCGCTTCATCCTTCTGACTTTCCGTAATCCATATGGCAGGCAGACCAAAGGCAGGCTCAACGGTTTCAATCCCCCGGATTTTTTCTGTTACTCCCCCGGGATCCATGGCCAGATAGGAGCCGCTCATCAGCTCACCGTTGGCCACAGGTACCGTTCGGATTTTTATAACATATGCATTGGGTTCAAGCTGCATATTATCGCGAATCCGAACAGGGGGAATAATAAATCCCAGATCCGATGCCAGCTGTTTGCGTATCTGCTGAATACGATCAAGTAGATCCCCTCCCTGGGAACTGTCCACAATGGGTATCAGACCGTAGCCGATCTCAAGCTCCAGAGGATCCACCACAAGATAATCTTCAATTTTCTCTTCATCAGATGTAACAGGAGGTCCTTCCTCCCCCTCATCTCCGGGATAGTCACCACCGTAATCTTCATCGTGTATACCAAATACATCCTTCATAACAAAGAACCCGGAAAGACCGATAAAAGCAGCAAGGGTAAGAAATATGGAAGGGGGCAGACCGGGGATAAAGGCAAATACAAGCATAATAAATGCCGTAACAAAGAGCACCGTATAATTTGAAAAAATCTGTTTGCTGATATCCTGTCCCAGTGTTCCCTGACTGGCTGCCCTGCTGACAACAATACCTGCACCGGTGGATATCATAAGGGCCGGAATCTGGCTGACAAGGCCGTCACCGATGGTGAGGGTGGTAAAGGTCTGAAGGCTTTCAAATGCCGTCATATCCTGCTGAATCATACCGACGATAAATCCGGCAATAATATTTATGAGTGTTATTACAATACCCGCAATGGCATCACCCTTTACAAATTTTGACGCACCGTCCATGGCACCGTAAAAATCTGCTTCACGGGTAATTTTTTCGCGCCGTTCCCGTGCCTGCTGTTCATCAATAAGACCAGCATTCATATCCGCATCTATGGCCATCTGCTTTCCCGGCATGGCATCGAGGGTAAAGCGGGCTGCCACCTCGGCTATCCGCCCGGCGCCCTTGGTAATAACCAAAAACTGGACCACCATGATTATAATAAAAATAATCACCCCCACGACGATATTCCCCCCCGTCACAAAGGTACCAAAGGTGTCAATAACACGCCCGGCATCTGCTTCGCCGAGAATCAGACGTGTGGTGGCAATATTCAGGGACAGGCGAAGAAGAGTAACCGCAAGAAGGACCGTGGGAAATATGGAGAAATCAAGAGCCTCCTTATTATACATGGATATCAGGAGTATAATAAGTGCTATCATAATATTTGATGACAAAAGAAAGTCCATCATCCACGTGGGAAGAGGAACTATCATCAGTATTACAATGGCAACAAGGCCGAATACTATTAAGAGTTCCTTCTGCTCATTAAAGAAGCGCAGAAAGCGGTTTTTGCCCAAATTTGAGATTGAATCCATCATAGTATTTTTTTATTAATAGTATGGCCCTGTTTAATCAAATATAATCTTTCCCCGTGTTCATGGTCAGAAAATAACGGGGAAAGCTGTAAAAGCAGAAATATCCTACACAATTCCCAGATCCATCATGGCACCGGCAACCTTTTCAAAACCGGCAATATTTGCACCGGTCACATAATTTCCCGGTGTATTGTAATATTCAGCGGCATTTTTGACTTCACTGAATATATTTCGCATTATTTCGTGAAGACGCTGGTCCACTTCTTCAAAGGTCCAGGCAAGACGCATGCTGTTCTGACTCATTTCAAGGGCTGATGTTGCCACCCCGCCTGCATTTGCTGCTTTTGCCGGACCGAAGAGAACACCATTTTCAATTAAATAATCCAGAGCGTCATCGGTGCATGGCATGTTTGCCCCTTCTCCAAGTGCTGTCAGGCCGTTTGCAACAAGTTTTTCCGCCTCGTGGATGGTAATTTCGTTTTGCGTGGCGCAGGGCAGCGCCAGATCGCATTTTTCATGCCAGATACGCTGTGACCCCTCATGAAACTCTGCACCGTCATGATATTTCACATACTCCTGAAGTCGTAATCGCTTCTTCTCCTTAATATCCTTCACCGTCTCCAGATCGATACCGTTTCTGTCAACAACATATCCGGCGGAATCACTCATGGCAATGACCCGTCCTCCCAGAACCGTGGCTTTCTCATGTGCATAGATCGCGACATTTCCCGAACCGGAAATACAGACATCCATACCTGATAACGCTGAGTTGTGATGCTTCAGCATCTCATCCATAAAATACACCAGACCGTATCCCGTGGCTTCCTTGCGTACAAAGGACCCCCAATAGCCCAGGCCTTTCCCCGTGAGAATCCCCGCATCATATGATTTGGTAATACGCTTGTACTCACCGAAAAGAAATCCGATCTCACGGGTCCCCACACCGATGTCCCCGGCGGGAATATCCCTGTTTATACCAATATATCGATATAATTCATTCATAAAGCTTTGGCAAAAACGCATAATTTCACCTTCGGATTTCCCCTTGGGATTAAAGTCGGCGCCGCCTTTTCCGCCGCCGATGGGCAGACCGGTTAAGGCATTCTTGAAGGTCTGCTCAAATCCGAGAAATTTAATAATGCCGAGATTCACCGTAGGATGAAACCGAAGTCCACCTTTGTAGGGACCCATGGCACCGTTAAACTGTACACGATAGCCGCGGTTTACAATGACCTGCCCCCTGTCATTTACCCAGGGAACCTTGAAAATAATCTGCCGTTCAGGCTCAACCATCCGTTCAAGAACGCTCTTTTGCTCATATTCAGGATTGTTTGCGATACTGGGAGCCAGGGATTTATAAACTTCACGTACAGCCTGGACAAATTCCTTCTGACCTGAATCCTTTTGCTCAACCTGTTGAATAATTTTTTGTGCATAATCCATCTTTTACTCCTTATTTATTTCTTACGTCCCTAATATATCTCATCCCTCTGCGGGAGAAAAGCCTTACGGCTTTTGTATTCATTTTTATACGGCCGGAAGCGGTGTACATAAGTGTACCATGGATATACAAAAAAACACATGGATATACGATATTAATTAAAAAAGGTTCTTTTGCACCGCGGCAAAAGAACCGTTAAAAAAAACAAAACCTGAAATAATTATTTATTATACACAGGTCGCTCGGTATAGGTTCTGTGAAGAAGTTCATGGGCTTTTTCGGAATTGGGTTCTCCAATAAACTCCTTATAGGCTGTAATAATCTCAGGATTCTCATGGGAGCAGCGTACAACGCTTTTGGCATCATCCTGATAGATTCCCGCAGTTCGTTTTGCCCGGGTTTCATCATCCGCTCCGTGAGGCTGTCCCCCGCCGCCGATACAACCGCCGCGACAGGCCATTACTTCAACAAAGTCATAGGGCATATCTTTACCCTTTTGCTTTGCGTCCCGCACCTTATTTAATACCGTTTCAATATTTGCCATCCCGTGAGCCACGGCGATACGCACCTTTTTACCCGCAACTTCAAGCTCGGCCTCTTTGACGCCGTCCATGCCGCGGGGTCCGTCAAATTCAACCTTTGGAAGTGTTTCACCGGTTATTTTGGAAACCGCCGTGCGCAGGGCCGCCTCCATAACGCCGCCGGTTACACCGAAAATTGTTCCGGCCCCGGAGTAGCTTCCCAGAAGTGAATCAACATTTTCTTCAGGAAGATTAAGGAAATCAATACCGCTCATTTTGATAAGACGGGCAATTTCCCGGGTTGTAAGCACTATATCCACATCCTTGGTACCCGTGGAATACATATCTTCACAGATTTGCGCTTCCGCTTTTTTGGCCGTACAGGGCATAATGGATACAACACAGATTTTTTTCGGATCCAGATTTTCCTTCTGTGCATAATAGGATTTGATCATGGCTCCTTCCATCTGCTGCGGAGATTTACAGGTGGAAAAATGGGGGATCATATCATTGGAGTATTTTTCCATATAATCCACCCAGGCAGGACAGCAGGATGTTATCAGCGGAAGAGAATCGGGCTCCTCTGTAAATCGCTTAATAAACTCCTGTGCTTCCTCCAGAATTGTGAGATCAGCGGCAAAATTAGTGTCAAAAACACGATCAAAACCAAGGCGTCTCATGGCGGTATACAGCTGCCCCGTCATTATGGTTCCCGACTCCAGACCAAAGGCTTCGCCGATTGCAACCCGGACTGCGGGAGCTATCTGAACAACCGTATGGACATCGGGATCATTGAGCACATCTGCAACCTTTTCCCACTCTGATTTCTCGTAGATTGCACCAACAGGGCAATGGGCGGAACACTGACCGCATTTAATACAGGGGGAATCATTCAGTTCAACATCCGCCGCCGGCGCCAGGCGTGTATTCTCACCCCGTCCAAGAAACTCAAGGGCATATACCCCCTGCAGATCCTGGCACACGTGCACACAGCGGCCGCATTTTATGCATTTTTCCGGATTCAGCACAATGGAGGGAGTTGAATTATCCTTGGGCATCCGGGTAATATTTTCTTCAAAGGGCTGCTCACGAATACCGAAATCGGCTGCAAGCTGCTGAAGCTCACAATTATTGTTTCTGCCACAGGTAAGGCAGTCATTGGGGTGTTCAGAAAGAATAAGTTCCAGAACGCTTTTGCGCACGGAAATAATTTCCTGATCACCGGTTATATAATTTTGTCCCTCCTCAGCTTCTGTTGCACAGGCACGCATCAATTTGGGAGATCGTTCGTTTTTCACGATACACATGCCGCATGAGGCCCAGGGAGAAAGATCGGGATGATAACACAGGGTGGGAATCTTCACCCCTGCCTCTTTTGAAGCATTCAGAATGCTGGTCCCGCGGGGGACAGCAACTTCAATTCCGTCAATTGTACAATTTATCATATCAGACATTTTATTACTCCTCATTATCCTTTAATTACAGCATCGAATTTGCAGGCAGTATAACATTCACCGCATTTAATACATTCACTCTGATCTATCACATGAACTTTACGCCGCTCACCGCTGATACAGTTAACAGGGCATTTCCGGGCGCAAAGAGTACAGCCGATGCATTTTTCCGGATCAATGGTATAGGAGATCAAATCCTTACACTTACCGGCACTGCATTTTTTGTCCTCTATGTGAGCCACAAGCTCATCCCTGAAATATCGTAAAATAGACTGAACAGGATTGGGTGTCGTCTGTCCCAGCCCGCAAAGCGAGGCTTTTTTCATAGCCTTTGAGATAGCATCGATACGGTCAATGTCTTCCAGGCTGGACTGTCCCTTGGATATTTTATCAAGAATATCATAGAGTTTTCTTCCGCCGATTCTGCAGGGTGAACATTTACCGCACGATTCATCAACAGAGAAATCAAGATAGAATTTTGTGACATCCACAATACAGTCATCTTCATCCATAACAATCAAACCGCCGGAACCCATCATGGAGCCCAGGGAAACCAGATTGTCAAAATCAATGGGAGTATCAAGGTGATCTTCAGTAATAACACCGCCGGAGGGACCGCCGGTCTGAGCGGCCTTAAATTTCTTACCGCCCTTAATACCGCCGCCTACATCAAAGATAATTTCCCGCAGGGTTGTTCCCATGGGAACTTCAATAAGACCGGAATTGTTAATTTTTCCCGTAAGGGCAAAAACCTTTGTACCGCTTGTCTTATCAGTACCGATTTTTGAGAACCACTCACCACCCTTTTCAATAATAACAGGAATATTGGCAAGGGTTTCCACATTATTAACACAGGTGGGCTTTCCCCAAAGCCCTTTTACCGGGGGAAATGGAGGACGAGGTGTGGGCATTCCCCGTTTTCCCTCAAGGGATGAAATCAATGCAGTCTCTTCACCGCAGACAAATGCCCCGGCCCCCAGACGTACTTCAACATCAAAATCAAATCCTGTGCCCAGTATATCCGTTCCGAGAAGGCCGTATTCCCGCGCCTGTTTCATGGCAATTTCAAGGCGCTCAATGGCAAGTGGATATTCTGCACGGATATAGATATATCCCTTATTTGCACCGATCGTATAGCCGTTAATGGCCATGGCTTCCAGAATGGAGTGCGGATCACCTTCAAGGGTGGAACGATCCATATATGCACCGGGATCCCCCTCATCGGCATTACAGACAATGTATTTCTGATCCACTCCGGTAACGCCTTTTGAGAAATTCAGCTTCATCCACGTGGGGAAACCCGCGCCGCCCCGTCCACGCAAGCCTGATTTTTTAAGCTCTTCAATAACATCTTCCGGGCTCATTTCCGTGAGTACCTTCCCCAATGACTGATAGCCGTTACGGGCAATATACTCATCAATATTTTCGGGATTAATAAAGCCGCAGTTTCTCAGAACAATACGAAACTGCTTTTGATAAAATCCCATTTCGTCAATCTTCTCAGCACTCCGTTCTTTTCCCGGTTCCTTGTAAAGCAGCCGTTCCACGGGACGGCCTTTGATGACATGCTCCGCGATAAGCTCATCTGCATCATCAGGGGTAACCTTTACATAGAATGATTCTTCAGGAAGAATTTTAACAATAGGCCCCTGCTCGCAAAAACCGAAACAGCCGGTTTTCACTATCTGCACATCATTTGTGACACCGTGTGAATCGGCAGATTCAATGAGTTTTTCATATATTTCTTCACCCATGTTTGAGTGACAGCCGGTACCGGCACAAACTAACACATAATTTTTATACGCCATATATATACTCCAGAGTATTATTCACCATCAATGATATCAACGGAAGGTTTATCGAAAACATATTCACTCACCATTTTTCCATTCAGAATATGCTCTTTTACTATTCTTTTGGCAATTTTTTCATCCACATTGTTATAGATAGTATCAGGCATGGACGGTGTCTTTACTTCAACGGTCGGTTCGTTGGCACAAAACCCCATACATCCCGTTTGTTTGATAACCACATCGTCAAGATTACTGTCATCAACGGCAGTAACAAAGGAATCAAAGGTTTCCTTTGCTCCGGCAGCGATACCGCAGGTTCCCATACCAATTATAATTTCAGTATTTTTATCTGTATCGCGACGACGTATTTCATCCCGCTTTTCATCGCGCATTTTTTTAAGATCAGCCAGATTTAATTTAGCCATCTTGGTTCTCCTTATATAAATTTTCTTCACAGGACTCTATATATTTCTTTGCCAGGGAAAGGGAGGCCGCAGTATTCAGATCTCCAAGAGCCTCAAGGAGCTCGGAACGAAGGACCGAATAGGAAGCAGTGTTGTATTCATGGGTAAATTGCAGCTCGTAATTATTCTCATATGCACATACGGACATCACCGCAGAGGGAATATTCCCCAAAGGGGGGAAATCAAGATGATCGCCATCCATACGACACGCAACCGTGGTACCTTTTCCGGGAGCAGATTCTATGGAAGCTTCTCCTCCGCTCTGCTGAGCCACATGTATCAGAAAAGGCAGGCCAAGACCGACCGTTCGTTTTGCATGTTTGTCACCGCAGGAATAAAAAGGATCACGGGCTTTTTTCAGGGTTACTGCATCCATACCTTTTCCATTATCCGTAACACTAAAACTCACCTGATTATTCTTCTCCTGCAAAAAAACTGAAATTGAATCAGCCCCTGCTTCCATTGAATTCTGAACAATGTCGAGCAGATAATCGCACAGAGAAAAATGCACGGCTATTTACCCTGATAGGGTGCCAGAATACCGGCAATCTTATCCTTGGTTACATTGCCGTATACCTTGCCGTCCACGGTCATTACCGGAGCAAGACCACAACAGCCGATACAGCGCACCGCCTCAACGGAAAACTGTCTGTCCGCAGTTACTTTTCCGGGCTTACAGTCAATAACCTGATCAATCTCATCGATAAGATCCTGTGCACCCTTGAGATAACAGGCTGTTCCCATACAGACAGCAACTTCATGCTTGCCCGGTTCTGTAAGACTGAACAGGTGGTAGAATGTTGCTACCCCGTAAATTTTTGCCAGTGGGATCTCCAGCATTCGGGCCACTTCTTCTGCAACCTCCTCAGGAATGTATCGATAAAATTCCTGAACTTTGTGCAGTACCATGATCAAATTCCCCGGTTTTTCTTTCCATTCCGAAATGTAATCAACCAGTTTCTCCGGCATAGGAAGCAATGCCTTTTCTGCCATATCTCTTCCTCCATATATGGATTAAGGTAACTCAGTTTCAAACAGCTTACAGTAATTGATAATTAATATATATAACCGACATTCTTCTTTTTGTGAATTTTATAACAAATTTAAGCACCTTACATTGTTAGACCTGGCTTACTCGATGTTTTTTGTAATTATCATATGTGCATTTTTTACACAGTTTTTATAGGCCAACCACCTGCGTTACAATCACTTTGGGTTAAAATGAAAGGGATACGTAACCTATGTTCTATCTCCATAGGTATCCAAAGGGCCAAAATCCCATGTAGAGATTATGTTTATCACTGTTTTTTCAAAATCTGCATCATTCATGGTGCTGCGGACAATTTCACAATTGTGTACAGTACCATGTTCATTAATTTCCCAGAAAACAACCACCTTACCTCTTGCTTCGGGATGGCTTTCCAAGTGGCTGTTATACAAATCATGTAAATCAGATGCATGGGCACCTACGGTTCTTTTTATAGTGTGTCGTCTTCGTTTCGTGTTCCGTCTTCGATCGCTTGCAAAAGAATCTCTTTGTGAATCCTTTGCTGCCCGGGCAAGCAGTGAATCTACCCCTACGGCATATCCTCCCCGTCCCTCCGATTCCGATGATTCAGTATGAGGATTCTCTTTCTCACCGGAAAAAACCACTGACTGCATACAAAACACAGCAAGTATCACCAAATACATACAACCTCGCCACTGTTTAAACGTTGCAGAATGCATACGACAAATGTAACACTCTCTCTGATATCTTGCTGAAAATACGAAGAGTACACACACAGAGCAAATAATATAAAAACTTCTTTGATCCTGCAGTAATGTACTGATATCCCATCCCACCTCTGTACGAATGTATCTCTGCCGGTAAATTCACCATGGAGCACCTTTTTCACAACCCATCCATCATCCCCGCAACCGATTGAAACGTGCGGCAAAACTCTCGGCGATTTTGATGGTTATGGTGGGATTTTCTATCATTATTGCGTACATTTTGCTACGGGAAATAAAAAGCACCTCGCAATTTTCCCGGGTGGTTACCGTGTGATAAATCCGAGACCCCGGGCGCAGCAGTTCCGTTTCTCCGAAAAAATCAGCATGATGATCTGAATCAACCCGTATCTCTCTGGCATTTCCTGCATGGTCTGTAAGAATAACCGCCCCTTTTACAAGAATATACAGGCCCACGGCGGTATCTCCCCGCTTTACAATAATCTCATCCTTATAGCAGAGATAATTCTCCGTAACAGCCGTAATCCGTCGCAGTTCCGAGGGAGCAAGCTGGGAAAAGAGGCTGCATTTACGCAGCTGTATCATGGTGTTAATATATTGAAATCCCGTATCCGCCATGGAGTTACTCCAGTTTGTTATGTAAATACAGTGCACTCTCCCGTACAACGGGGAGGCCGCTTCCAAAATACGTATCAAGAATATCCTTCAGGGAGGTAATTTGAATTTTTTCCTTCCCTCCCCCTTCCATAAGGAGCACAATGAGCCGGTTAATTTTATTTGTCGGGGCCGTATCGATAATATCAACAATGCGGGTATAAATACGCGGGGAATAAATATGAATTGAATCGATAACGTTTCGTATGGCATTGCTTTTATCAGCTATGGCAGCACATTCTATAAGGTTTTCAAAATGAAGCAATTGCTCTTCCTTTTCCACCACCTGAATAAAATAATCAATATAAAATGATGAAAGCCGGGATGATGTACGGCACTCCGGTTTTTTTAAAAACCGAACAGCACTTCGTGAATAAATATACCGATCAACCTCTCTACTCACAAAATCCTCAAGAACACGCAGCAACTCATTCGAGGGGGTGATCCCGCTGTGTGCAACAGCCTTAAGAATAAACCCCGAGGTATGGCTGTTATAGAGTTTTCCCCAGGAATTAATAATACCCGATTCACCATCCCGGCGTATCAGCCAGGAAACTTCATCCAAAAGCTTTTTCTGCTTCACTTCGCTCAGGGCATAACTCATATCAACAAGCTCCATGACCAGGGGGTATTTCTTGGTGCGTATTGCCGCAGGAACAAAGAGGTTCCACAGGTAGGTATTTCGCAATATGCGCACGGTTTTCCCATACCAATACCGGCTGATACTGATACTCAGATTATCGGATACGGGAATCCTACCAAGAACCCACAATGCACTCTTTTGAAAATCCTCATTCCCATCAGACAGCATGGAGTGCAGAATAGTCTCCAGGGAATATTTTCGATTAAATCCGAGATAGTACAGAATATACACCGCATTTCCCCGCGTTTTGGGATGCGTATCAGAAAGAAAGGGCTCGTATAACGTCTCCTCTTCTGCCCCCATATTCCACGCAGTCAACAAGGCATTTGCAACGATGTTTCTGTTTTTTTCATGCTTGAGTATATAGTGAATAAAGGGAGGTATATTTCTGTTTTTGCTCTTTCTTACGGCACAGACAATATATGCCTTCAGACGATCATCCACCATGGGGTACCACAAAATCAGACGGTTAATTGCCCGGTCGTTATCAAGCTCAACCAAAAGATCCACAGCACATTCCTTGAGCTCGGGAGGTTGCTGTGAAATAATATCATCGAGAAGTTGAAACCCTGCTTCATAGGAAAGATTCCGCCCTATGGAGGGCTGAAACTTCCCCGTATCGCTGTTGAGATACTGCACTGCCGTAAAAAGATATTGCTTCTGCAGACGCAGAATAACAATAAGTGCACTGAATGAAAGAACTATCAAAAGAATTGTCATGGAAAGCCCCGCATGAAGCACTGCAATAAGAACGGCGGAGGTTATCATGGCCAGAGGTTTTACAATGCCGTCAACGATAAGCTTCCCCTTGCCGCGTACATCTTCGGGAAAGGTTGAGAATATATTCTGATAATTGGGTGAAAAAAAGGAGTCAAACACGGCTATTCGCAACCCCATACCGGCAATAACCATCTGCACATAGAGCTCCATCCCCTTCAGATCAAAGACAAGCAGTAACACAAAGGACAGCAGAAACACCAGGGGAAGAACACGCATAATCCGGATCCAGCCCACGTACCGGGTGATTGCCCCGGCAACAGTAACCTGAATTAAAAAGGTTGCTACCAGGGCTATACCTTTAAAATACCCCAAAAAGCCGGAGATGGAAAAGGCATTACCGAATTCCTCCCGTACCACGGTATAAAACAGATACTGCTGGCAGAAAATAATAACAAAAATAAGAAAGTATGCACCGGCCATGGTTCGCAAAAGCGGTTTTCCCATAAGCGTGGAGACATACGAAAAAAGATCACCGGCCCTGAGAACTATCTTTCGGTTAAAACGCCGCCGGGTAAAGCGATGACCAAATATCCGTATCAGATAGGCCACAAGCACAGCCGAGAAAAAAAGCACCCCGCCCCACAACCACACAAGCTCCAAAGGCGGAAGATACTGAATAATCAGGGGGATGGAAAACGTCCCGGCAATTGCCCCCAAAGTTCCGCCGGCGGCAATAAAGGGAAAATGGCGTGCTCCGCTGCGGCTGTCAGCCATATCATTTGCCAGGGTCCACACAAAGAGGAACATAATAATTTTTCCTGTGTAGGAAAGCACATACAAAACAATGTAGATCCAGTCTCCGAAAAAATGAACACTACGCAAAACAACAATGCTGATACCGTACAGAACCAGGAAAACCAGGTATAGCTTCGCGCGGTTATAGCTGTCTATAACAGAAAGGGCAAAGAAGGATAGAATAAATAGGACCAGCGCATTAACAATAAAAAGACGGGATACAAAATCTGCACTGTAGACAGAAAGCAGCAGTGCTTCAGAGACGGTATCACCCAGTGAAGCAGCCAGAAATGCAAGAAACATAAAGGAGAAGAAAATGATTTTATAATGCAGGCCCGATATATACTCTGTAAGATTCGCCATGTCGTGTCGCTGAATAATTGTATTCCCCTGTAGTATATGATTTTTCAAACATATTTTCACAATTTTTTACCACAGGGTGAAAAATGACCTCAGAGTGGATTGTCACATGAGAATCACGCTTCTTCAATCCCCTCCCGGTGGATGCGCTCCTTTACCTTTTCCCAATGGCTAATCAGTGTAGCAGATGTATTTCTCATAGTTTCAATATCCTCCCTGCGGCAGGCTTCAACAATCTCTTCCCCTAAGGCTGAAAGCTGCTCAAAGCCCATATTCGCCGCAGCCCCTTTGAGTTTATGCGCGCTGCTGCGCAGGGACTCAATGTCAGGATCAATCTCTTCTGTGAGGGTGGATATATGGGTTACATATTCTTCAAAGGACAGGGATTTAGCAATAAGTTTTTTGTAGAGTTCCTTTTTGTACAGCAGGCGTTTGAGCAGGCCCTCCTTATCAAACAATTTCAGATTATTCTCTTCTTCCCCGCCTGTTACAGTCTCAGCTGTTTTTTCAGGAGCTACATCCAAAAACTGTTCCAATGCTTTTTTGAGCTTCTCCGTGTCTAAGGGCTTGGTAAGAAAATCATCCATTCCACCTGCAATGCATTTCTCCCGTTCCTCCCGCAGTGCTCCCGCAGTAAGTGCGATAATGGGCGTTTTACCCCGGGACGTTTCCTTCTCATGGAGCCGAATCTTCTGTGCTGCCTCCAGGCCGTCAAGTTTGGGCATCTGAATATCCATCAATATCAAATCAAGATGATTATTCAGATAGAGCTCCCATGCTTCAGCGCCGTTTACCGCTTCCAGTACAGTTGCTTCGGGAAGCATTTCCCGAATATTTATGGTAATCAATTCCATATTGACAGCAGCGTCTTCTGCAATCATAACAGTATATGCACCGGAATATAGGGCCTTGTCCTCTTCACCTCTGCCAAGAGTATCAGGAACTGACTCAATACTGCGTATCTCCTGAAGATAGCTGTATAAATCATGGGGAGCAACGGGTTTTACCAGGTGGAAACGAATACCGAGCTGTCGGCATTCATTAAGAAGGGATTCATCATCGGTTGAGCTGTGGAGAAGAATAACCGGAGATCCTGCATCGTTTTCCCCGCCCCTGTGCCGAATGGCGCGAATGGTTTCAATTCCGTTCATTTCGGGCATATGATAATCAACAATAATGGCATCAAAATCCTCCTTTTTTCTCCTGAGAACTTCCAGGGCAGCAGCTCCGCTTTCAGCAGCAACCACAGTGACATGCCAGTTCTCAAGGGTGTGCTGAAGTATCATGCGGTTTTGCATATTATCGTCAACAATGAGTATACTCTTTACATGTTCAAGTGCTCTTCCATCCGTCCTGTGTATATTGGAATACTGTGCTGAGAGGGTGAAGAAAAATCGCGATCCACGGGCGGGAGCGCTTTCGAGCCTGATTTCTCCACCCATTTTTTCCACAAGGTGATTAGAAATAACCAGACCCAGACCGGTTCCGCCAAATTCACGTGTGGTGGTGGTATCCGCCTGGGAGAAAGCCTGGAAGAGCTTATCCTGAGCCTCCACAGCAATGCCCACGCCGGTATCGCGGATTTCAAAATAAAATAATCCCTCCCGTTCATTTTGCGGAGTAAACCGCACCTGAAGCTCCACCTCACCTTCCCGGGTAAACTTTACTGCATTCCCCAAAAGATTTATCAGTATCTGTTTCAGCCTGATGGGGTCAACCTCTGCGTATCTGGGAAGATCGGCGGGAATATTAAAAAGAAGCTCAAGATTTTTTTCCGCCGCCTGCATTTTTACGGCGTCCATGGTTTCGTTTAAGAGCGTGGGAAAATCAACACGTATCCGTTCAAGTTCCAGCTTTCCCGCTTCAATCTTTGAAAAATCCAGAATATCATTGATGATACCGAGAAGAGAATGGGCGGACACATTGGCATTTTCCAGATACTGCCGCTGCATATTCGTAAGGGAAGAACTCTTCAATAAATCCGTAAAACCGATGATCCCATTCAGGGGGGTACGGATTTCGTGACTCATATTGGCAAGAAACTGAGATTTAGCTGCACTGGCCATCTCCGCCCGGGCTGCCATATCATTGGCCTCTGCCGTTGCCTGCTCCAGATTGATGTTGGTTTCTTCAAGACTCTTTTTTTCCGCAAGCAATTCCCTGTGAAGTTCTTCCTTGTTTTTGAGATTTATCACAATCTGTGAAAACACCTCAAGAAGCATAGTGTCATTATCTGTATAGTCGTGAAGGGTTGTTACAGAATCAAAGCCCACAAAGCCCAGACATTTCCCGTTGTCCATCATGGGAACCGTAATTGTGCTTTGTATTCCCTGCGTCACAAGAAACTCCCTGATCGGACTTTCCACATCCAGCTGCGACACATCCCGGTAAAAAACACTGTCTCCATTGGTATGTGCCGAAACCCACTCTGAAAGTGTCTGTAGCGAAACCGCCTGCAGATTCTTAATTTGCGGTGATATTCCCGGCCTACACCACTCGTGGGTATTGACACAGAGACCTGCCTTTCGATCATACATAAAAATAAACGCCCGGTCCGAGGACGTCAGCTCCCCAAGCCCGCGCAGAGATTCCTGAAGGGATGCATCAAGCTCTTTTGTATCATGGTTGATATATTTCAGGGACATGCCCATGATTACATTTTGAAACACCACAAGATTGCTGATCCGCTCATAATAGGAGTTTTTCTCTAAAACCGAAGAAAGATTATTGGCCATTATCTTCATATTATCGATGACAAATTGATCCCACAGCTGCTTTTTCCTCACCGCATCGAAGCCGAGAATGCCGATCACCCTGTTTTTCGAATAGAGCGGCACGGATATCAGTGTTTTTATATTCTGTCGAAGAAATTCCTTCTGTTCCGCCCGGGCTTCGGGGGGAAGAGCGGAAACATCCGCAATATAAAGATATTCATCACTGCGAAGCATCTTCTTCAGCCAGGGAAAGCTGTCCAGGCGAACATTCTGCATATCATTTTTGTGGGAGGAAATGCCCAAAGCGCACCATTCAAGAGTATTGTGCAGTAATTGCTCATCATGAGAAATTTCAAAAATATAACCGCGGTCTGCCTTGAAAGCGGTCGCCATTATACCGAGAACCTCTGTTATTTCATCATTGAAGCTGTCTGCGTCTGCAGAAATAATACGTCCGGACATACGGGTAAAAATGTTCTGAATATTTCGCTGTTTCCGCAGGGTATCGCGGCTTTCCTTCTCCTGTGTTATGTCACGGGCAATGCCTGTGTGACGCACGGTTTCCCCTTCTTCGTTATTTACGGGGAAGCTTCGGGCATGAATCCAGCGGATTTCGCCGTCAGGGCGCTCAATACGGTAGGTACTGTTAAATCTACCCGTACGTGCATATTCCTCAAACTCAGACACAACACGGGATCTGTCTTCATCATGTATGGAATCAAGAAAGG
>JBNJEI010000019.1:0-44602 GCA_051745755.1 Fibrobacterota bacterium | reverse complement strand
ACAGGTGAAAAGGAGATTTTCTCTGGTCCGAATTATGGCAAAACTGGCACATACAGCCCGTACTGTAATCTCACTTGGCTTCCTGATAGCAAATCTGGAGAAAATCCTTCTTTTTGTGCTCCTGTGGATAGAGTTTTTTAGAGAATATATACAACCAGATCATTCTGTGATAATAAGGCAAGCTTCATAACACCCCTTGTTCAGCAAGCCTTAAATATCACGGGGCGTTACTGGTATCAATCGCCCCGTGTGACCACTGAAAATATTCTACTGCATATTTACCCGTAATATCCGTGAAAACCCTTCTCCTGAGACCTGCAACAGTATCAGATTACTGGATATCTTTTCATATCCCGATATGCTCACAGTGTTGGTGCCTGCGTTCAGGTGTTCGGTTATGCTGCCTATTTGTCTTCCATCAATAGTAAAGGCGCGAACATCGTATCTGCCGGTTTCCGGAACTGATATTCCAATCCCTTCCGGGGTACTGGATCTAAGCATAATGGCGCCGGAAGCCGACTGGGTATCTTCGCCTTGTACCGGAACTTGATCCACGGTGTAGCCGTCAATCATAAGAACACGTATTGACAACTCACCTGCAGTGCCGGTAAAATCCGGGGTAATCTCGATGCTTTCCACAATGGTTTTGTCAAAAGGGGTCTCATCGGCCCACTCCGGTTGCGTAAAAGGCGGTGAGGCCAATTGAATAATCTGCTGATTCCATGAACCATCGGTACCGGGAAGGGGGGCACGATAATAGGCACCTTCCTGACTTACCGTTGCCATGGGCAGTACCAGGTTGAAGTCCTGGTCGGCACGATACTCAATAAACATAAACTCCGGTTCAACCAAAGGTGTTGCAATCTCTGAAGCAAGAGCGCCGTAGGGCCAGATATCGTTTTCCCCATCTTCTGCAACCATATCAAAAGTGAGTGTTACCACGCTGTCATCTGAAATGAATCCCCCGGCGGTATCAATTGAAGACCCGTGTTCGTCTGTATAGGTATACCACCCCAGATATCCGGATAAATTATCACCCTCAACAGCACCGATCTCAAAATTGGCAGTCACAGTTTTGTCACTGTCCATAATGATTGTAATGGGGGTATCACTGCCGGAGATATCACCACTCCAACCTGTAAATGAGTACCCAAAATCAGGTTTCGCCGTAAGTTCTACTTCAGTGCCTTCTTCAAAACTGCTCCCGTCGGGATTGGTGATAACACTGCCGTTTTCACTGACCAGGTTGAGAGTATAGGTGGGATTGGTATCGTGATCATCTTCAAGTTTTTCTATTGCGGCCTGCACATTGGGCTGAGGAACCGTATTACCCGTCCCCCATCCGGATCCCTGGGTGGTACCTGTTTCTATTAAGAGCTGTCGCATTTCCCGGGGTGATAATACAAGGTCTAATTTGGTTTTTGCAAAGGACTGAATCGCCACTACGGCGGATGCCACAATGGGGGTTGCAGAACTGGTTCCTGAAAAATTGTGGGTATAGGTCTCGTGGGGACCACTGTTGTGCAGTGGGCCATATCCGGTGGTTGTTACCGACCCGTCCCCCCACCCCTGAACATTCACACGGCTGCCGTAGGTAGAAAATCCCGCCCTGTTTCTGCCGCGAATTGTTCCGGCCCCAACAATTATTGAACCGTTATCTCCGCGGGCGTTATATGAATTGTAAAAGGAGTCATCCAGATTTTCACCGCCGTTTCCCGCGGCGGCAACAACAATTATACCCGCATCGGTTGCCTGCTGGGTAATATCCCATACGGCTTGATTGTAGTCGGCCGGGACATACTCTCCGTTTTGTCCGCCTGTCTGCATTTCGTATAAAAAGATATCTCCGGTACGAAGTACCTCCAGTCCTTCGGCAATACCGCCGACTCTGCCATCACGTGTTATTTCCGAAATTCCGTAAAAAACATCCGCATCATGAACCATGCCGGTTACGCCGAACCCGTTATCATGTGAAACCATAACACCTGCTACAGCAGTACCATGATCATCTGCCTGATGATCTGTGGTGGGAACCAGTTCAATAAAATTATCCGCTGTGAGATCCACATGGTCGTAGTCAAAGCCCCATTCAATATCGGCAATGCGTACTCCCTGACCCTCTATGCCGCGTCCCCAGGCATAATCAATATTGATTCCGATGGTATCGTTGCCATGATTGTACTTCCGATAAAACTGCCGTCCGGTAAAATCGGGTATGTTGGCGGCTGAGTTTGAGTTTACCGAGGGCGGGGGAGGAGGATCGACAGGTTCAAGGGCTGCATATTCAACAA
Source organism: Fibrobacterota bacterium (assembly GCA_051745755.1). Classification (GTDB taxonomy): domain Bacteria; phylum Fibrobacterota; class Chitinivibrionia; order Chitinivibrionales; family Chitinivibrionaceae; genus Chitinivibrio. The sequence continues at coordinate 42,311 of JBNJEI010000019.1, read as the reverse complement.
AGGGGAGGTCCTCAAATTTTTCAGCCAGAGCAAGAAGTTCCTCAGTGCTTTTTTGCGGTGCTCCCTCCAGATATACCATACCCCGGAATGCATATGCATTAAATGAATTATTTCCACGGGGAGGCAGGGTGATTCCCTGTCTCATCTTTTGCTTTTCCTCCTGTGAATAGGAGATAACCTGCCTGTAGGTGTGTTGCAGTAAAAAGGAATTGTCCCGGGGCGGGATATTCTTTGTGTCAGAAAAGTACAATTTTCCCTGGTCCACATCACGGACATAGTCGGGAGAAAATTTTATAATGAGATTATATTCATTTTCTCCGGGAAGCAGGTGGTTTTGCCCTTTAAGCCCCTTGTCTGCGTGGGCTGTAATAAACATCAGCATCAGGATCAAAAATTTAACCATAATATCCTCTTACAGAAATAAGGTGTGGTCAATAGATATATCATTAGATACACTACGTATATACTAGTAATATACTCACAAAATAGGATTTTGTGTCCTTAATTTGAATAGACACCGATTTTAATAGGGTGTCAGTTTATTGCGGCGGTACATAGAGGTATTCAGTTTCCCATCGGGGAGTAATTTCGAGGGTATCTGAGAAATTCAGATACCTGTCTCCCTGCCGAAAAGGAACCATTCTCCCCAGGGTAAAGCTGCCTGTGTTTGTTTTGTCAATAAAGATATTCAGTCGGTAGATATCCGCACGGGGAAATGGAAGTACGGTGCGGGCTGAATCCAGGGAAACAGTATACTGATTTTCCTGGCGGGTGCCGGAAAGCTCTACTGCGGCATTTTCAAGGACATGGGCAGAGTCATAAAAAACAAAATTTCTCCCGAAGCTACCTTGGAGGGGAGCTGTGAACGTTATGAGGGTATCTGTGTTTTGTGTGGAATAGAGGGGAGCTATGCTTTGAGGGCCGATTTCTCCCGTAAGTTCTGTGGAAAATACTGTTTCCCCTTCCGCAACAAACCGGGAGCGCTTGCTGATACCTGTGCTTTTATTTAAAAATATATGTGAATCCCCGTTTTGATCCTGGAATACCAGTTTTTGATCCGGTGTATTATGTACATATTCCTTCCACATAACGGTACATGAAATGGGTATGGTGTCTGTATCTGCAGAAAATGACAGAATGCGGTTTTCCCGGATTGCATCAGACTCTTCGGGACCAGTTGCTATGGGCGAAGCGGAGATCGTCTGAGTATCTTCCCTATGTGGATGATAATGGTTTTTTGTTGTGAGCTCAATAACGCAGTCTGAGTCGGGCTGAGCAGGGGACGCGGTAAATATGGCGGAGGAGTCGCTGTTCCAGTGGTAGGATTCCAGTTCAAAGGTGTCCCGGGGAGAATACATTCTGAGTGCATATATACTGTCTTCGAAAATTGCGGGACGCGTAAGTGCTGCTTTGATAAATCCTCCGGGGAGGGATTCTGCGCTGTCTATTGCAAGGGGAGTGGGATCAAACCGGGCGGGAGACAGATGAAACAGGGTGGTGTCCCTGGTTGACAGAAGAAGAGAGTCAGCAATAAATACCGTATCATTCGGGGTGAGTCCGCCGTGGGGTTTGGGATTGAGAATTCCGAAGCAGATATATGAGCCTGTGCGGATATGGTTGAAGCTAAACATATTGTCTTCATTTGGCTCTGTTATATAATCCGGAGAAAGGGTCAAAAGCGAATCGTAATTTTCATGATCTTCCTGTGAAATGAGATGTATGGATATACGGGATGTGTCTATATCGGGAAGCGGGTATACAATTCCGCGAATATGTCCCTCATTGAGTGTTTCACCTGTGGAAAAAATTACTGAACGGGGGCGGGTAAGAGAATTGTGAGCGTAATCGGTTAGACCGGAGTTTATGTGAACATGGTAGGTGGTTTCGTCTTCCCATTTATCACGGGGTGAAATGGTTATTGTATTACGTCGTACAGACATATCATATCCCCCTTTTACGGCCGGACTGACCCGAATTGCTTCACGGGCTGTGGCGGGAGATATCCACTCTGAGAGAGTAATTGTGATTGACTCACCCGGGTTTGTGTTTGTGGTTCCGTCTGGAGGGGAAATGTTGGTTATTTCGGGGTTGGTCATATCACCGGGACCGCCATCGGGAAAGCTTTTGTGCGCACAGGATGTAAAACAAAGCAGGAGCGGTAAAAGGAGAAGCAGCTTCATATTTATCCCGTGCGGAATGTTAAAATAAAAGGGTAGCTCAGGGAGGCGATGGTGCTTCCAAGGCTTGAAAGAATAAACACAAGGAGAATCCGTGTGAGCGGATTTTTCCAGAAACCGTGAATACTCTCTGTTGCCGTGGGAACGTTTTCCATATCTGCCACGGTGGGTTTTTTAAAGAAGGTCTGAACAATCCCCGTAACGTATCCTGCACCGATTGTCGGATTGAGGCTGGTTATGGGGGCCGCAATAAAAGCTGCAACAATGGTAACGGGATGCGCCATGGCAATAAGTGCTCCCAGGGCGGAAAGGGCTCCGTTGAGCAGTACCCAGAGAACAATCATTTCACGCCCCCGTTGAGCTCCGCCGCTGAGGAATCCGTGAGTGATAAGCCCCAGAATAAGGATGGGTAACCCCCAGGCAAAAAGTTTCGGTATAAAAGAGGGAGGAGGTATTTGGGAAATTTCATCCAGATCGTGGTCTTCAAAGAGGCATTTTTTGATACCTGAAACATGGCCTGCTCCCACAACGGCAAGAATTTTCTTTCCACGGGCCAGTTTAATCATTTCTGCCAGATGAATGTCCCGCTCATGAATAAGGGTCTTTTTAATCCGGGGAAATTCTGCAGTAAATTCTTCCATGGCATGTTCAAGATGATCTTTGTTTTTCAGTTCTTCAATGGTTTGGGCATCGATTTTTTCCTTTGAACTGAAAATCAGGGAAGGAAGAAGGGTGGAAAGAAGTCGAAGTTTTTCCCAAAAGGGAAGTTGTCCCCATACCCTGCGCAGGGTGATTTCAATGTTACGATCACCGAGAATCAGTTCGGTATTATGTTTTTGGGAAAGACGATAGCCCTCAATCATTTCTGCTCCGGGGGTAACTTCCAGTTCTTTTCCGAGTTTCCTGTAAAAAGAGCTCAGAATCAACTGGGCAAAGAGCAGCGGGGCTTTTTTTTCTTTAATAATGTTAAAGATGTTTGTGTTCTTCCATGTGTCGGAATTCTTCATTGATTCAAGACGTGAAGGACACAGCTCTATGCAGATGGCATCGGGGGAAATTGCATCATACCATTTCTGCACATCTTCAACACTTTTTTGTGATACGTGGGCTGTACCCAGAAGGTATATTTCTTTGTCCTGATATGTAATTGACTGTAATTGATTTTCCATGAAGTAAAAATTCTCCGTTATTATTTACGATTAAAATACTATATTTCGAAGTCATAGGTGAAATATATAATTACAGACAGATGTTTTGCCTATGTACTATATTTAAATAAAGAGTCAGCCGGAAATATCTATGAAATTATACGTTATTCTGAGTTTGTTTGTGTTGTTCTGTGGATGTGCCTATTTTAATACTCTCTACAATGGAAGACAGGCCTATGACAGGGCCTATGAAAAAGAGCAGGAACTTCTTGCACAGGGATATGATTCCGCTGATGTGGCAGAGGAAACCGATGAAGACTATCAGCGCGCTGTGGAAAAGGCAGATAAAGTGTTTGGCCAGTATCCCGGCCGGGAACGCTTTCATGATGATGCTCATTTTCTTCGTGCTACGGCATCCTTCCGCCTGAGAAATTATCATGGTGCTATCGGCTCCTTGCGGGCTTTGCAGGACAATTTTCCTCAATCTCCATATATTCCGCAATCCTGGCTCTTTCTTGCCAGATCCTATGAACACCTTGAGAATTATTCCCGGGCCCGTGAAGCCTATGAGTATGTAAAAAATAATTATCCAGAGTTGAATAAAAACGATCAGATCGATTTATATCTTGCCGATGTTGTTATGGCGGATAAAGGGCGCGGACAGGCGATTGAGTTTTTAGAAAATGCCTATGCTACTGCTGAAACTGAAGGGCAGAAGATGTATCTTATTAATCGAATTTCCCGGTATTATGCAGAGTTGGAATTATATGATGATGCCCTTGAATGGATTGATAAATTGCCAGCCTTTAATTCAGATTTTGCATCGATATTTTATGAATGCGAGAAACGAAAAGTGGAAATTCTTATGGAACGCGGTGACTATGAGAGCGCCCGTACTTTGTTATCACAATTGCGCAACCGGGATGAGTATATCAATCGGGAAAATGAGCTTGATTTTCTCCTTGCATCGGTATTACACAAAACCGGTTCTATTGATGATGCCTATGACCTGTATCGCGAGATTACGTTTACGGAGACAGTTAATGAATTTCTGGCACGCAGCTGGTACGCCATGTCGCAGATATCAATTGAGGAACGTGGGGAATATGATACGGGAAAATCTGAGCTACAGGAAGCTCTTGCCTATGCTGAGGAGCCCTTGCGGGGGCGAATAAAAAAACGGTTGGACGGTCTTGAGCGTATTGATGAATACGAAATGCAGATGGCCGATGATGATGAGGAGAAAACTTCCTTTACAAAATATCGGATTGGTGAAACGTACTGGTTGGATGCCCGGCTGCCTCAGAAGGCTCTTGATGAATTTGAGGAGCTTTTAAGACAGTCTGATCTCCCCGATTCCATAAAAAAAGTAACCCTGTATTCCACGGCTTTGATTTATCGTGATATCAATAATGATACCCTCACTTCTGATTCTCTGTTAAAACAGCTGATTGAACAATATCCTTCCGCCGAAGTTTCAAAACAGGCGCAAAACATTATGGGAGAAGATGTAACGGTGGAAACACGCAGGGATTCTGCACAGCACCGATTTACGCGTGCAGAACGCCAGAGACTGAGAAGCAGCGAATACTCTGAGGAGGCCTATTATAATTATATTCTTACGGCCACCATGTATTCTGATATTGATACTGTTGCCGCCAAGGCTCTTTTTGCTGCAGCGCGGTATGTTGGTCAGAGACCAACGCGTCGTGACGGCCAGGTTGATACGGTGGCTGCCAAAATATTCAATACGCTTTGCGATAAGTATTCCGAATCAGAACAATGTGAAGAGGCACAGGAATTTCTCCAGATCGGAGCAGTGAAGTCCTTTCTTGCCGATTATACAGATCGGGCTGAGGAAGAAGAGGATGAAACTGATCCCCTTGATGGAGAAGAGGCGAAGGCGGAGAAGGAAGAACGGGAGTCGGAGGACGGCGATAGCGAATATGAGATACCTGATTTTACCAATTGGTTTTAGGGAAGAACAGGTGTCGATATCTGTTAAATAGTTCCATTGCTGCTTTCCTGGTTCGGTTTGAGCTTTGTATTACCAGGGTAAACCGGATCATTTCATGAGATCTTTCTCCAGTGGGGTAATACTTGAATTTTTTGGTGTCGGAGTGAACCGGGTAGTCAAACACAAAGTACCGGTGATAATCGGAGTGTGCGCGTGTTTCTATATCCATATATCTGTGTGAATTATTTAGGGTTTTAATGTAGGGATACCGGTTGGAAATGAAGGGGGTGACATACTCCACATAGGGTACATTCGGCGAATCCCTGTCGATATAAATATACAGCTGAACCTTTTCCCGCTCCTTAGGATTCCATATAAGAGGGGGGTCGGCAGTAAAAGAATGCGAGCCAGTGAGATGGGGCTGCTGAAGGAAATACGTGAAGGGCACTTCCGGGCGGATAAAATAGGTGTATTCGATAATATAATTCAGCTTATTGGTAGTATACGCTTCTTCCGTATGGAGTGCTGTGGAGTGATGGCTTCCCTCTATTCCGTCTATTGTATTAGGAAACTCTTCCGGAGTGATTTGAGCAGCAGATGGGAGATAGCGTGCTTCGATCATTCTCAGATAGGAGCGGATAAACTCCGTGTCAGTAAATGTCCTGTGTCGGTGAAGGCTGTCAAAAATGGCTGTACCCTGAAAACTAAAACCGCCGTACATCAGTAAATGCGCGCGAAGCCATGGAATTTCAGAGGTATGTGGAAATAGCTCTTCGATTCTTCTGCAGAGTGAATCGGCGCCTCTGAAATAGATATCTGTCCCTGTTTCCCTGTAGAGAAGTGTTTCCAGGTACGCTTCAATAAAAAGCAGAGAGTAATAATCGTCTGCCACGGGGCGGGACCGGACGGATTTCCGCAGAGTCCGCAGGCTGTTAAGGATTGAGTCTTCAGATATAACTCCTTCTTCACAGGACTCAATGCGGGATATGATATTCCCAACGAAATTACTTTGTATACGGATTATGGGCAGCCTGGATATGTGAAGTGCCGTGCTGTGACTGCATACAACACACAGATACAATCCAAGTTTAATCGAGGCAGGAGTTTTTGGTAATGAGAAATATTTTTTCAAAATCATTGTTTTTCTCTGGGTAATCCTTATTAAAGTGTAAGCCGCGACTTTCCTTTCGCTGCAGCGCCGATCGAATAATAAGCTCAGAGACGGTGGCCATATTACGAAGTTCAAGAAGAGAGGTGGTTATTTTTGTCCGTTTATAAAAATGCTCCACTTCTTCCCGCAGCAGCAGTATGCGCTTTAATGCCCGATGCAGGCGTTCATCGGTTCTCACTATTCCCACATAATTGGACATAATTCGTTTTATTTCCTGTTTATTATGTGATATAAGGACCCATTCTTCGGCATTGGCTGTATTGGAGTCATCCCAAGGATAAATGTTTTCCGGGCTGATGCCGCCCCCATGAAAGGTCTGTACCATATGGTGTGCTGTTTTATCTGCATAGACTGCAGCTTCCAGTAGGGAATTGGAGGCAAGACGGTTCGCCCCGTGCATACCGGTATGGGAAGTTTCACCGCAGGCATAGAGATTCTTTATCCAGGTTTGTCCATGGGTATCTACCCATATTCCACCGCAGTTATAGTGGGATGCAGGGACAACGGGTATCAGATCCCGGGCGATATTGATACCGAAGGAGAGGCATTTTGCAAAAATTTTTGGAAATCTGTCCTGCAGCTCTTCCGCATCCTTGTGGCGGATATCCAGATACACGCAGGGAGAACCTGAGATCTTCATTTCCCGGTCAATGGCACGTGCTACAATGTCCCTGGGGGCTAGAGCTCCGCGGGGATGATAGTGACGCATAAATTCCTTCCCCCTGGCATTACGAAGTACTGCGCCATACCCCCGGAGTGCCTCAGAAATAAGGAATGATTTACCTTCCGGGTGATAGAGGGTGGTGGGGTGAAACTGAATAAACTCCATATTTGCCACAGGGCACCCTGCTCTGAATGCAGCTGCGATTCCGTCTCCCGTTGATACGGTGGGGTTTGTGGTGTGTTCGTATATCTGACCGATGCCTCCCGTAGCAAGTACCGTTTTTCCGGCAAGGGCACGATGAAAACTCCTGTTTTCCCGGTTATAGAGATAGGCTCCATAGCAGCGGTTAGTCCGAGGGCTGTTCAGATCCTTTCTGTTGTGATCCGTTATAAGTTCTACCAGGCTGTGCCATTGGAGTATATGAATGTTTTTTTCATTATGAACATTTTGAATAAGTACTTCCTGAATATTCTGTCCTGTTTTGTCTTTAGCATGGACTATTCTGTTCGTGCTGTGTCCCCCTTCCCTGCCCAAATCAAGATTATTGAGCGCCTGTGAATCATGGGATCTTGAGAAATTAACGCCGCGTTTAAGTAGTTCCGCAATGACTTCCGGACTCTTTTTTGAGACCTCTTCAACAACGCCGGGGTCACACAGGCCGTTGCCCGTATCAAGGGTATCCGCAATGTGTTTTTCAAAGGAGTCCCGGGGGTCAATAACTGCGGTTATTCCACCCTGTGCGCGTTTGGTGCTCCCCTTGGAAATATCCTGCTTTGTCACCAGCAGAACAGAGCCGCTTTGGGCTGTTTTAAGGGCTGTAAGAAGCCCCGCTATGCCTGATCCAATTATCATATAATCTGCGGTATATGCCATTATTCCTCTTTTGTGAATTTATTCACCGGAAAAAAGATCCTTGTATTTTGAACGGCTTACGGGAATGGATTCCCCCGATGAAAGCAGTGCCCGGTATTTACCACCGCCGAAAACCCTGATCTTTGCTATTTTCTCTCTGTCAACGATAAATGATTTATGTACTCTGATAAATGTAGCCGGCAGCATTTTCCGCAGGGTTTCCAGGGATTTGCTGTACAAAAAATGCCTGTCACCGGAGCAGTGCAGCTGGGAATAGTCTCCGGCACCGCTGATATAGACAATATCCCGTATGGAGATAAACTGTCGTTCTCCATGGTTTTTTATGACAAGGTTTTCCGCTTTTTTTATACGGTTTGAACGGCCCGTAAAGCGGTTCAGAGCTTTTCGCAGGCGCCGGGAGTCAAAGGGCTTTGCGATAAAATCGGTAATGCCGAGTTCAAAGGCCTCTATCGCTCTGTCGGTATTTGCGGAAACCACAATTGTCTGAAATGAGCTGTGTTGGAGCTCCCGCAATATTTTAAACCCGTCTTCGCCGTTTATATTCAGATCCAGCAAAAGGAGGTCTGCGGAATTGTGCGTAAGATAGTTCTTGCAGTCACTGTAATTAAAAAAAAGTACACATTCTGAAATCGAAGATTCCAGGGCTTCACAGACCATTCTTTTAAGCCGTCGGGCAGAAACCTTTTCGTCTTCAAGTATGACAATAATCATAGGCAGTCCTTTAGGGTTATTTCCCATTGCCAGCCGTCCTGTACGGGGAATGATGCAAGAATCCATTTGCTGCCAAAGACTTCTCGTAACCGTGTTTTTATATAGTTAATCCCCGTTCCCGTACTGTTTGAATGGCCGCGGGAACTGCCATTATTATGAATACAGAGTTTAAAATCCCTGTTTTGGATTGTGCAGACAATGCGGAATATCCCCGTATCTTTTTTCTTAAAACCATGGGTAAGCCCGTTTTCAATTATGGTGTGCAGAATAAGGGGGGGGATTTTTACGGGTTCCCGATAGTCTCCTTCACAGAGGAGATCAATGTTTTTCTCCTTTCTCATATTCATTACATGCAGATGGGTAGCGCAGAGTTTTATTTCCTCACTCAGAATAACCGTATTCTGACCTGCAAAGGCCATGAGATAGCGCAATTCCTTTGAGAGTTGGTTTATAAGTTTTGTTGCTGTGGGGGGATCTTCCTCTATCCATGCAACAATTGAATTCAGACTGTTAAGGAGAAAGTGGGGATGAATATGTTTTTTTAAAAGTTCAAGTTCCAGCCGTGTGTTTTTTATCTGCGACTGAAATGACTGTTTTAATTCATGTGAAAGCTGGCGCGCTATGGCAATGGTAATAAAGATGTTTAAGACCGATACGCCGATAATCCAGCTGTTGCCTGGTCCCTGAGTGGTTGTTCCTATTATGAGTGCTGTAAAAAAGAGCAGAAGTCCCGAAAGAATCGTTTTGCTTCCTGCTTTATTTTTTAAGGTGGCCCCCAGTGTGATGACAACGGCAAAGAATGTGGCAAGATATCCATATATATAATTCAGGGATTCCCAAAAACCGCTCCATTCAAGAGGGATGACATTATAATGGGAGAGCCGGGCCATAGCGATAATACAGGTTGATATGCCCGTTATGATTATTCCCGTGGTGATTCGAAAGGATGCCTTGAAGTGGGATAATAAAAACAGTGGAAGCAGCACCACAAGTCCCAGCCAGAAAAAGTCTTTTATAATGGACAAAAACAGGAAATAACTTCCATGTATCCCGGCATATTTAATAAGGGAGTCTACGATAACATACCCGGCGCATGAGAAGGAGTAGAGTCCAAAGAGGCTGTTTGTAATACGTCGGCCGCGATAGGTGAGGACAAAAAGATGAAATATTGCGGTGATGAGAAAAATACCGGCAAGAAAAAAGGCCAGGCTGTAGTTATGTTTATTTTCCAGGATAATCTGGGAGTGTTCACCAAGGTATACCGGGTAGGGAATACCACCTCCAATAGGCGTATCAATGCGTACCCGCAGGGAAAGTGTATTCTTTCCCTCCTTCAGCAGATTCCGGGGGATCAGATAGTATTGCGACAGTGTGGGATAGCTTCTGTTTGGTCGGACTGTATGTGACAGTGTACCGGAACCGCCGATAGGTGTACCGTTTAAATAAACTTCATACGCCCCGATTGCAGCGGGGACATAGAGCACATTCTGTTGCAGGGGCTCAGAATTGATACGGCTGTTTATGTTCCGACGAAACCAGGCTATGGATTCGTCTTTTATCAGGGTGCGCACGGAAATTATTTGCCACTGTGAATGGTCATATTTTTCTTTTGCCCACTGTGAGGAGTCGCCGATTGAATATCTCCAGTGGGAAATAGCTGTAGTTTCATTCACGGAGGAAACGATACGTGAGGAGTTTTGGGAATACCCTGAACTTTTACAGGAGAAAAGAAAAAGAGGAATCAACAGAATAAACACAGCTCTCTGAATCACCTTATTGCTCCTGCACAGGGATTTGTACTGAACACTCTTCATAGAAAAATACGTTATTTACCGTGGAAATACGATATATGAGCGGGGCAGACAGCATATTTCTTTCCAGGCATGTGTTTTTTGGAATGTGTGGCCAGTATTTATATACCCTTAATCTTAAGTTCCTGTGCCTGCCGGGCCCGTTCCCTCAGGTAGTTCTGCACTGATTCTGTCAGAGGGGTTTCACTGATTGAAAAATTGGTAAGAATGGTACTGATATAATTACGCCTTTCCAGTGTTTTAAACGACCATAGATACTTTACGGTGAAAACTGTTGATAATTCTGTAAGAATGGATTCTTCCGTTGGCGGCAAAAGAGCATCCTCGGAATTTGATTCGGGGGTTGTTTTTTTTGTGTTTTTTTTTGTGGCAAGCATTCTCAGTGTGTCAATAATTGCCGCATCACGGCATATATAAAAAATACGTTTTTCTTTTTTGGAGAATGTATGTCCTGCTTTGCTGGTATTGAGATGAAGCAGTATTTTAAAAAGACGCTTTTTAATCATACTGTCATAGGCCTTTAAGAATTCTTTCTCCTGAATTATCCTGATGCTTTTTCTCAGAGTCTCATCCGATACAGAAGATGAGAATGGGTTGTAGTAATTGATGTTTTCGTAGTATCCGATAAAGGCCAGCCGACACAACAGAAGTAATTCCTCCATGTCGGTATCGGGCATTTTCAATGAGAGAGCCAGCCCCCGGGATTCAAGGATAAGGCGCTGCAGATGATCATATAATACATTTATTTTGTGAATATAGGGAACATTGTTTCGTGTGAAGGACTTTACGTATTCCTCATATCGAAGCTCAATTGTGTCCCGTTTTGTTCCGTTGTGCATATATACCTTGTAATATCTTCAGGAGTAGCATACTATAGAAAGTATATATTAATAAACCTGAACAGTCAATAACTAATAAATACATTGGAATTATAAGAATTACAGCAGGTAAAAGCTGCCTGGGCTGCGCGTGATGAGTAAAGATAAATTACAGAAAAAGAGATTTCAGTTTTGACCAGTTTCCGTTTTCATCTTTATCAATATTTGTGGGTCTTGGAGTGGAATCACTGTTCTCAACCACTGTGGAATCTGCAATGCTGATATCCGTTGTGTCTTCAGCATACACAGATGCAGAAAGCATAATTAAAGCAGCCGACAGATAAATAATTGTTTTTTCCATTTTATACCCCGTATATAGTGGTATTGAGTTCTTTATCTATAATATAATAAAAAAAAAAGAAATCGCAATTTTTAATTGCATAATCTCCAAAAAAGATTACAATCCGGTTTAGGTTCATAGAATGTATATTTGAGGACACTTCTATCATTCAGGAGATGTGAATTATGCTGGTCATGGGAATAGAAACCTCGTGCGATGAAACATCCGTTGCTGTTGTCCGGGATTCCGTTATTCTGGCGAATGAGATTTATACACAGGAGATACATACCTCTTTCGGTGGTGTTGTACCCGAAATAGCCTCACGTGAGCATATCAAAAAAATTTCTCTTCTCTATGAATCGGCGCTGGAAAAAAGCGGTACAAAGCCGCATGATTTTGATCTGATCTGTGTCACCGACCGCCCCGGTCTTGCAGGAGCATTGCTTATAGGGATCAGTTTCGGTCTGGGGCTTCATACGGCGTTACATATTGATATTATCGGGGTACACCATCTTGCAGGTCATATTGCGGCGGTTGCTTTGGAATGGGATGTACCTGCACCCTTTCTTGCCCTTGTTGTAAGCGGCGGGCATACTTCTTTGTATATGGTGCGGGATTTTTATGAATATTCTCTGCGTGGACAGACCATAGATGATGCGGCAGGAGAGGCCTTTGACAAGGTCGGTAAGCTTTTGGGGTTTTCATACCCCGCTGGCCGGGATATTGAACGGTGTGCATCAGAATATGAGGGTGATGACAGAATTCACTTTCCCGTGGCAAAGATTGATGCCTATGAAGGTTATAATTTCAGTTTCAGCGGTCTTAAGACTGCGGTGAAGTATTATGCGGAGAAATTATCGTCCTCAGAGCTTGAAAAACAAAAGCCACGAATCTGCTATTCCTTTCAGGAGGCCGTTGTGGATTCCCTTATTTATAACATTGGCCGGGCGTTGGCCGATGAGAAGTCTGCTTTTCCCATTGCTGTAGTGGGAGGTGTTGCCTGTAATACCCGGCTTCGCAAAAAGATAACCGAGTCATTTCCCCATCACCATGTTTTCTTCCCATCACCCAAATTATGCACTGACAATGCAGCCATGATCGCTCAGGCCGGGATGAAACTCTATGCACGGGGAGTACGTCGAATGCCCGGTATGGAACCAACATCAAAAATATCGTTGAAAGGATGAATCTATGCAGTATTTGTTTTTTGTGTTTGGATGCATACTCATAGCGGTTTTGTTAGCCCTGAGTGTTCAGCTTATGAGTATGGAAAAAAAATCCCGAAGCTTTTTCCGCTATACGGAAAACAAGGTGAAAAGTTTTTTTGAGAGTACCACCAGTAATTAATCTTCAGCAAGTTCCTGATATCCTATCTCAGACAGGTAGTGATCAATGGTGTATGATCCTTTATTCATCATGGCTTTATGACGGGCCATATCCAGTTCGTATTTGCAATGCATTGCCGCTTCCTGCCGGGAGACATATTTTTTTGCCGGATGAATAAGTATTTTGTGTTTTTCCCAGCTGTTATTTCGAAGCCGGTATCGGAGTATTGTTTTTAAATACTGCGTATGTGACTCAAGACTTCCTGCTTCAAATTTAACTTTCATTGGCATTCTCCTCATGTAAAAAAGAAGATCGAAATGATCTTCTTTTTAATTGTATTCTCTGAGAGGTATTATACTGCTGTTTACCAGTCAGATGTATCCCAATCGTCCTCAATGACTTCAACTTCATCGATGTTGTCATCGGTATTATCTGTTTCTGAATCATTATCCTCAGAGGCTGTGTCTTCCTGTGTGTCATCGGCATCATCGGAAACGGAATCAGCATTTCGTGATTCATAGTCATCTGTATCATCTCTGTCAGAATCAGAACCTGAATCCTGGGGCGCCGTTTCCTGTGTATCACGTTGGTAATCTTCCTCATCATAGGAGTCGCTGGAGTCGTTATTACGATTGCTTTGCCCCAAACCATAGTCGCCAATGCCTACATTGTCGTTGGAGCGGTTATCAACCCAATAACTGTACCCATGGGGCATAAGTATGTTTTCTCCAAATTCTTCAGCATCATTTATGGTGCGGAATCCTCCGATTCTGACACGGTAATAGGTGCCGAGAAGTTCCGGGGATGGATTGATAACCTCTGCTATATAGACGGGGTATCCTTCGTCTTCAAGCTTTCGTGCAACATCTTCTGCTATTGCCTGAGATGCTATAGTGGAGACCTGAACGACATAGTTTCCATCAGTATAAAATTCAGGAAAATATCCTGTTTCCTCACGGGAGCGTTCTGTATCAGTAGTTTCTTCTTCATCATCAGCATCGGTAATTTCACGCAGTCCGGATTCTGTATCATCATCCGTGTCCTCTTCTGAGTCTTCCTCTGCTTCTGCGAACTGGCGAAAGAGATCTTCGTCATCAGTCTGATCCTGTTGCGAAGTTGTCTCCTCATCAGTCAGGGTTTGGTCCTGTGTTTCCTCCTCAGAACCGCACCCGGCAAAAAAAAGGGAAATTGCAAGAAAGAGAAATGTTGCTATACGTAAAAAACTCATAGCTGCTCCTGGGTTGTTCGTAATGTTGTTTCTGTTATCCCGTATTTTATAATATAATACATAGCACTGCAATAATAATCACAAAAAAATTATAATGATCCTTTTGTGGAAGGAATGCTGTCTGTATGTTCTGGATCAATGGTGCACGCTGATTTTACAGCCTTTCCCACTCCTTTGAAAATACCCTCCAGGGCATGATGGCTGTTGCGTGCCCGGAGAATGTCGATATGCAGGGTTATGCCGAAATTATCAACAAAGCTTTTCAGAAAATCGTATGCAAGATCCACTTCAAAGGTATTGACCCGGCGATCGCGCAGGTTTTCGGTATACACAAGATTACTTCTTCCGCAGATGTCCACAACAACCCTGACCAAAGCTTCATCCATGGGAATATACACATGGCTGTACCTGGTAATACCCCGATGTGATGTGAGGGCTTTTTTAAATGCCTGCCCCAAAGCAATTCCGATATCCTCTGCAGAATGATGGAAATCAACTTCAATATCACCGAGACACTGAATATTGAGATCAAATGTTCCGTGGCGGGCAAAGGCGGTAAGCAGATGGTCAAAAAAACCGTTGCCGCTGCTGATGGTAGATTCTCCCTTTCCTTCGGTGGCAAGAGAAATCTTAATATCAGTTTCCCCTGTTTTTCTTTGTATATCAACGGTTCTTTTCTTCATCATCTGTTCCTTCCGAAGTATCGTAATGTTGCTCTGTCTTAGTTATCAAATCGTCTATGTGCTGTTCCGTGGTATTGGATTTTAAAACCACATGGATGGTCAGTATAATGGCTGCAACAGTAAAAATCAACAATACAAGTATTTCCATCAGTTAAAAATTCTTTAATAGTTTAATATAAAAGGTTAAGACAAATATAATTGTTGCGCAGATAATAATAGCCCCGCCGGAGGGAATATTTAATTCCATTTGTGCCGGAACCAATATTCCAAGAAGAGAGCTTATTCCTGCAAAAAGAGTACTGAAAAAGGCAAATCCTTTCAGCGATTTACTGATATTTGCCGCCGATGCAGCGGGAATAACCAGCAGAGCCTGTACCAGGACGGCGCCGATAACTTTTACGGAGGCCACGGTTATCAGTGCAATAAGAACGACAAAAAAGTAATTGACAAGTTTCACCGGAACCCTTCTAACGTGGGCCAGTGAAGGGTTTATTCCCGTGAGCATTATTTTGTTAAACCAGATGACACCTGCAGCCAGTGTCGCGATTGATGTGATTAAAAGCAGGCTTAAATCCTCTGTTGTAAGGGTCAGGATATTCCCAAAAAGAAATTCGTCAAGAGTGTGGAGATTAATGTCACGGGTAATGCCCAGAACAAGAGTTGCGCCAATTGCAAGGGAGGCTGCAAGAAAAACACCGATTAATGTGTCATTGGACATGTTGGTTCGGTGTCGCAGAAAATTAAGTAGAATGGCAAAGAGTATGGCAAAGGAAAAAAGAGATACATAGGGGGCCTGGATAGGTTCTCCCAGCAGTATCCCTATGGCAATGCCTGTTAAGGCAGCATTGCCGATGGCACTAGAGAAAAACGCCATGCGCTTTGATACCACGGTGGTCCCGAGAAGGCCGAGTATAGGACCTGCCATAAGAGCTGCAAGGAGAGCATTTATAACAAAGGTATAGCGAAGGGAAGAGGGGAGTAATCCCTGTTGCACAAGCTGCTGGATTGTATGCCGTATAGAATCAAATAAAAAATCCACGCTGAGGTTCCTCCGTGTATTGTATTAGTGGGTTGAAAAAATCTCGAATATATGGGTGTCATCCATAACACTTTCCGGATGTCCGGAAAACATAACTTCTTTTTTCAGACAGGTTACTTTATCGGCTTTGTTTTTGACTTCCGCAAGATCATGATGTATCCAGATTATGGTACACCCGTCATCACGCATTTTATAAATGGTGTCTGAAAATATTGATGATCCCATTTTATCAACGTTGTTCATGGGTTCATCGAGAATAAGCAGATCCGGTTTTGGGAGAAGGGCCTGAGTAAACAGAACACGCTGGCGTTCTCCGCCTGAAAGCTCTGAAAACTGAAATTTTTCCTTGCCCGTAAGATGCAAAAGCTCCAAAACTTCCTCGACGGCCTTTTTCCAGGAAGGGGACAGTCCAAAGATGGCCGGTCTTTTCTGAATACATATGGCAATATAATCCAGAACTGTGAGCGGCACTGTGGGGTCAATCATAATAGTCTGGGGCATATACCCCGTGACACCAATAGTATCCGGCCAGTGTACCTGTATTGTGCCGCGATGATTTATCTGTCCCATAAGTGCCCGGATAAAGGTTGTTTTTCCGCTTCCATTGGGGCCGATAATGGCGTGCACTTCTCCGGGGTGGGCCGTAAATAAGACGTCTTTGAGAACCTGATTGTCGTTAAAACTGACGGAGAGGCCGGAGGTTTCTATGGTGGGGCCCTTACTCATATTCTGCAGCTCCTTGTACGGCTTTTAAAATATTTTTGATATTGAATTCCATCCATTTTTCAAAATGGTCACTGCTGAACTCTCCGGAAGAAAGATGGGACAGGGGTATTGCCTCTATGCCGGTCTCCTCCTTAAGTACGTCCACGAAGGGGTCATTGTAATCATTTTCGGAAAAAAGTATTCGAATATCCTTTTCCTGTATGGTTTCGATTACGCCCTGCATTTGCGACGCCGTCGGATTTACCCCGTGAGAGGGTTCAAGGACGGCATTTACGGTAATGCCGAATTCCTGCAGCAGATAGGAGTATCCACCGTGAGTGGTGGCACATCGAAGATCCTGCTCACCGATTTCGGAAAATTCACTGAGGTAATTGTATTTAAGTGTTCGAAGCTTCTGGGTATACGCTGCAGCGTTCTGACGATACGAACTTTCATTTTCCGGATCAATTTCAGACAGCCTGTTGGCAATATGGTAGACCTGGCTGATGGAAGAAGATATGGAAACAAAGGTATGGGAGTTAAGCTCTTCTGAGTTGTTTGAAATAGGAATGAGTGGTACATTCTTATTTGCATAAATTTTTTCTATCTCATCAGAGCGGCCTGATGCCTGAAGCATGTCTTCTGCAAAATCGTCATGACCGATTCCGTTAAGAATCATAACATCCACATCATCCAGACGCATTATATCCCGTGTGGTTGGCTTGTATGAATGAGGATTTGCTTCGTCTGTCAAACTTACCACCTGTGCCTTATCTCCCACAATATTTTTTGCAAAGCTGTAATATGGATGGATGGATACACCGATGGTTAATTCCGCCATAAGCGTTGTTGCTGCTGCTAAAACTATCATAAACCCGCGCATACTTTTTCTCCTTGCTATTACTGCATAGTCCCTGTGATATTTACCAGTTCTTTCCATCCGTCGTTAATTAAAGTTCCCTCAGAAACTTCAGAGGGGAGAGTGAAATTTCCGTCCTTATACCAAATACTGTATGGGTTATCTGATTCGGGAGGGACTGATAATACCCCTTCCATGGTAATGTAGAACTCAATAAGCACAATAAAGGAACCGTATTCTTCGGGAGTGTCTGAACGGCCCTGGTAGATACCCCGTATATGGTATTTGGTTTCCTGTGACCGCTGGCGCCAGGTATATTTCCCTTCGGATGACTTCAGGGAAACCTGTTCAAAGGGAGGGACCATTTTTTGCTCAAGTTCGCCAATGGTGGGCCAGCTCCATGTTCCGCGTGAGGAAACCTGGTCCTGAAAGGTATTGATGATTTCTCCTACACCTTCTGTATACAGATCGGAATATTTTTGCCACTCAACATCGTTTAAAATCTCAGATGCATCCCTTTGGTGGGATCTGAGGGCGCCGGGCTGTTCATTGTCAATTTTTCGAAGAAATATCAGACCCGCCGCAATAAGAATAATTCCAAGAGAGACGAGTGATACGGCAAGAACTTCCCTGCTCTTATTCTCTGGTTTTACTTCAAGGGTGATCATTTATTCTGCCTTTTTTTGTTAAAACCAATGCGAAATCCCACTGCACCGCTGATAATAAAAAGGATCAGTGCCGCTAACAGGAATCCTCTGGTATTTTCTGCATCTTCATCCTCAATGATCGGTTCCTCTGTTGATCGGTCCTGAGGAATCTCCTGAGTTTCTTCATTGGTTGTATCTGCTTCTTCGGAATTATCCAAAGGCCCCGGTATTGTACGGCTGTGGCTGCGATCCACAATTAAAGAAACCGTATAAGGGACTTCGGGCATTTCGACAGTGATGTATCCCTCTTCGGGGAGTTGTCCCTGCCAGAGCGGTCGCCCCGTGGCTTGCTCGTGGAGGACTATTTTTGCTCCTGCCGGAACGGTGCCGTCGCCCAGGGCGCCTTCAATATAGAGCATGCCGTCTTCTTCCGCCGGTTCTGCCATAAGAAGTATTCCATGGGCCCAGGAAAAGGAAATGAAACACAGACATAGGGTTATGGCTTTTATTGACATATGAAACCTCTTTGATTAGGGGTATCTGATTTCGCTTTGGTAAGAAATATATTGCATTTCAGAGGATTGAGGGGGTTATTTATTGATTTTTTCATAGACGCATTCTCCGTCAAGAAGAGTGTACAGTACCCGACCGGTGAAATTTTCATTTTCAAAGGCAGAATTTCTTCCCTTTGTAAAGCAGTCCCGGGGATTAAAATTCCATTCTTCGTCGGGGTTAATGATGGTTATATCCGCAGCACTTCCCGGTTCGAGAGATCCGCCGGGGATACGCAGTATCTGTGCCGGCTTGGTGGAATGCATGTATACCCACTCAAGGGGAGAGAATTTTCCGGAATGAACCAATTGAGTAAGGGTAGCTCCCACGGTTGACTCAAGGCCGACAACACCAAAGGATGCAGTGTCAAAGCCTCCGTCTTTGTCTTCCACGGTATGCGGGGCATGGTCGGAGGCGATAATGTCGAGGGTCCCTCTGCGCAACCCCTCCAGGAGAGCTGTTCGGTCTTTTTCACCGCGCAGGGGAGGGTTCATTTTTCTGTTGGTGTCATAGCCAACATCGGCATTGGTATACCAAAGGTAATGGGGCGCCGTTTCTGCTGTAACCCTGACCCCGCGTTTTTTTGCGTTTGCAATAATCCGCACGGCCCCCGCACTTGATACATGACAGATATGGATGGGGGTATTTGTATATTCTGCTATGGCAATATGCCGTTCGACATCAATGTCTTCGGAAATGGCGGGAATACCGGGAATCCCCAGTTCAATGGAATAGGATGATTCGTCCATTGCCCCGCCCTGAGCAAGATCCCTGTCTTCACAATGGCAGACAACAGGGATGGTAAACATGCGGGCATAATTTAATGCGTTTTTAAGTAAATCGGAGCGATAAATTGATTTACCGTCATCGGAAACTGCTGCAGCCCCGGCCTTAATCATTTCTCCATAGGGGCTGAGCTCATCTCCATTAAGCCCCTTTGTCATTGATCCCACCGGATATACTTTGCAGGGGGCCAGACGGCTTCTTTGCTTTATGTAGCGTATTTTTGCCTCTGTGTCTGTTACCGGGGAGGTGTTGGGCATACAGGCAACACCGGTAAATCCGCCCGCTGCTGCGGCGGCGGTGCCGGATTCTATGGTTTCCTTGTGTTCTCCTCCAGGCTCCCGCAGGTGTACATGGATATCTATTAAACCGGGAACCACCCACATATTTTCCGCATCAATAATTTTCTCCGCAGAAAATCCTTCAGGAACCTGAGGAAACGCAGCGATGCGTCCATTCTCAATGGCTACATCGCCAATCCGGTCAGTTTTTGTACGGGGGTCCAGAATCCGTCCGTTTTTTATTATACAGTTTGCGGGTTGTTTGTTTACACCGTAAACCACACCGCCTTTTCTTTCAGGCATTCTCACCTCCACCGAGTAAATAAAGAACAGCCATGCGTGTTGCAAGGCCGTTTGTAACCTGGTTCAAAATAATTGAATTGCTGCTGTCTGCAATATCCGATGATAACTCCACACCCCGGTTGATCGGTCCCGGATGCATAATGACGGCGTTTTTTTGCGCCCGTTTCATTTTTTCCCTGTCAATACCAAAGAGGGTGCGGTATTCCCGTATGGAGGGAAACATGCCGCGCTGCTGCCTTTCCAGTTGCGGACGAAGAAGCATTATTACATCGGCATGCTCAATGGCGGCATTGATGTCGGAGGTAACAATGCACCCAAGGGAGCCTGAATCCTGCGGCAAAAGAGTTGAAGGGCCGCACAGGGTTACCTCCATACCCAGGGTTTTCATTCCCCAGAGGTTTGACCGGGCAACGCGGCTGTGCAGAATGTCACCGATAATAGCAACCTTCAGGCCCGCAAGCCTTCCCAGTTTCTGGCGAATGGACATGATGTCCAGTAGGGCCTGGGTGGGGTGTTCATTATAGCCGTCCCCGGCGTTTATAATGACTGCATCCGTACACTTTGTAAGAAACAACGGTACTCCCGCACTTGGGTGGCGGACCACTATCATATCAATTTTCATGGCTTCGATATTTTGTATGGTGTCCTTCAGGTTTTCGCCCTTTGCCATGGATGACCCGGATTTTGAAAAATTAAGCGGACTGGCGGAAAGGCGTTTTTCCGCCATTTCAAAGGAGATTTTTGTTCGGGTGGAATTTTCATAAAAAAAATTGACCACGGTTTTGCCGCGCAGGGGCGGGACCACCTTAACCTCGCGGGAAAGCACCTCGAAAAAACTGTCCGCCGTATTCAGAATAGTCATAATATCCGCAGGGGGTACATTTTTTAACCCCAGGAGATGTTTTATGCTGAGGGCCATTACTTTTCCTCCTTTTCCGTGAGCCAGAGGGATGTTTCCGTCCTGTCTATTTCCTCAATAAACAGGGTGATTTCCTGATTTTCTGCAGTTGTGTAGGTTTTTCCCGTAAAATCGGCCCGTATGGGAATCTCACGTTCTCCGCGATCGGCAAGAACCGCAAGTTTAATACAATGGGGGCGCCCCATATCCATTATGGCGTCCAAGGCAGCCCGGATTGTCCGCCCCGTGTGCAGAACATCATCAACCAGGATAATGGTTTTGTTTTTGATATTAAAGGGGATATCTGTTTCCTTTACGGTATGTCCCGGCACGGAATAGCGGTAATCATCCCGATAAAAGGCTGTATCGAGAATTCCCAAAGGAGGGCGCGTATTTTCAAAATCTTCGATGTTTTTTTGGATTATTTGCGCCAGAGGGACACCGCGGGTTTGTATGCCGATAATTCCCGTTGAGGACAAATCATGTCCTTCTTCGAGAAATTGGAGGGTAATGCGCTTTAGTGATTTTTCTATGTCTGCTTTATCCATGAGTTTTCCCGTTTCCGGCATATACTCTCCTCAAACAAAGTGTCGATATGAAGTAAAATAAATTTAAATTTGTATTTTACAACGTATTAATTTATTTATTTAGAACAAAATATGTTAAACCTAACAACAAAGGGAGAGTCCTCTTATGAAGAAACTCATTCTTACTATTACAGCGGTGTGCATGATCAGCACATCAGTTTTTGCAAATGCCCGAACTGCCGCGCTTGGTACATGGTCTCAGCGCGATGTATCCGATCTTCTGTACAATCCTGCCTTGATGATGGATTATTACGATCTTGCCCAGGCGTCTGCTTCGGGAACAAATGACTTCGATTTTTTCTTGTCAAAGCAGCTCAGCAGAAGCCTGTATCTTGGTACCAGTATTGATGCTAATTCCATTGTGAAAGGCCGTTTTTACTCCTTCCCGGATGTATATCCCATGTCCTTTCCCCAATTTTTTATGGCCCTTGATCTTGGTGGGTTCAACCTCGGTATAAAAACACTGTATGAATTTGGCTATGATAAGGAATACAGCGAAAACGATGGTGATGCCGTTACCGATGAAAGGACACTGATTTCCACAAAGGGCTTGCTTTTTTCTGCGGTTATGGGAAGCGATGCTACTGGACGTCTTAAGCCCCGTATCAGCATAAAGCAGCTTCGCTACAGCGACCTGGATGATATTGCGGAAACTGAGGATCATACTGAATTTGGACTGGGGCTTTCCGCCGGCCTTGAGGCGCGAATTCCCGTAATGGGGGATGGTGAGCTCGTTCTCGGCGGTGACTGGGAGCTTGAACGGTATCGCTTTGCAACTACAGCCGACAACAGCACAACCAAGGATGATGAAATCCACAGTGATATTTTCTGGAACTATCATGCCGGTTTGGTGGGCGAAATTTTGGAGGATCTTCTCTGGGTTGCTGAATACCGTGGAGATGTTGCTGCACAAAAGTTGCTCGATGAAAGCGGTGATGATGACTTGACTGAGGTGGATTATACTTACACACATACTGCGGCGCTGGCCTTTGAAAAACCCGTTGACGGTTTTTGGATTTTTGACACCTTTACCCCCCGCAGCGGTTTTTCCTATTCATTTAACAGTGATGTGAGTAAGCTGGAGCAGGGTGATGAGGAGTACCGTGCTTCCGCGTTAGGCAGCGACGGCCTTGAGTTTACCACGGGTTTCGGCCTTTCCAAGGGACGTACCACTGCTGATCTGCAGGCGGAATTTGGTGACTGGCCAAATGCAATGACCGGCCCCACGGGTGTTATGGCGTCTTTGACGGTGAATTTCGGCAACTCTCAGGAGGCTGCAGCACCACAAGATGATTCCAGCCAGGAAGAAGATGAAGACTGGGACGTGTCAGAATAAGGTCGTTTTCCCTTTACGTGCATATAAAAATGGGCGGTCTCTGCAATTGAGTCCGCCTGTTTTTTTGGAAAAATATTATTTTGTGGGAAACTCAACAGGGGAATGTACAGATGGTATTTGATATCCTGCATGATCTGACGGGATTTCCGGTTTTTCAAAGTCGTTTTTTTGCTGCTGCTGCGGCTGTGATTTTTGCATTTGTGGGCGGACTCTTTCTTTTTCCCCTGTATATTCGTCTGCTGAAAAAACTGCATTTCAGTTCAGAGCTTGCAGGAGCAAAACGACAGCCTGTTATGCCTGCGGGGATATTCTTTGTTCTTCTTCTTGTCCCCGTGGTGCTCTTGACTTCACGCTTCAATGTTTACGTTTTTTCTGCCCTGGCGGTATATTTGTGCTACAGCCTGATCGGGGCTGTGGATGATGTTGCAAAAATTATTAATAAACGCCGTCTTATGCGTAATGAAATAACCCTAAAGGATTATCAGTATAAAACCGACGGCATTTCCGCTTCCCTGCGGCTATCTCTGTATCTGGTTATTGCCGCGGTGACTGCCGTTGTGTGCTACATTCTTATTCCCGAGATAAACCGCGTGGTGACAATTCCCTTTTGGGGGGCAAATGACGGAGTTGAACTTCCCGTTATGGTGTTTATCCCTCTTATGACCCTGGTTATTGCCATTCTTGCCAACGGTGTTAATTTTACCGACGGTTTTGATACCCTGGCAACGGTGCCTCTGTTGACAAATTTTGTTTTTGTCGCCATTATCGGGTATATCTCCAGTCGCCCGGACTGGAGTAACTACTTTATTATTCCCCAGATTCAGGGAATAAATGAAATTATACCGCTTGTGGGAGGTGTTATCGGAGTTCTCCTTGCGTTTTTATGGTTTAACTCCTTTCCATCGGATATTATTATGGGTGATTCCGGTTCAATAGGCCTGGGCGGACTTCTTGGGATTCTTTTTGTGTTTACGAAGTCAGAGTTTTATATGCCCCTTGTTGCGTTGGTGTTCCTTATCGAATTTGGTTCAAGCTTTCTGCAGATATTTTATTTTAAGCTGACGGGAAAACGTATATTTCTTATGGCTCCCATTCACCACCATTTCCAGATTAAACTGGAAAACAAAGGTGTTTTCAACAGAAAAGGTGATGTTATTTCCAAAATAACCTGGCGGTTCCATATCCTTTCTGTTTTTATGCTTGTGGTGGGCCTTGTATTATTCATGAAAGTGCGGTAAGGCATGGTAACAGATATAGAAAGTCATTATACATCCCCGGCGGGTAAGGAGTTTACCCTTGTTGCGGGCCGTTTTGCGGGGATTTCTCCGGGAAGCAGAATACTGGATGCAGGGTGCGGTTATGGTGAGGGTATATGCAATATCAGCGAGGAATTTCGCTGTAAATCCCGTGCCGTGGATATAAATGAAGATAATATTACAGCCTCGCGCAGTAAAGCCGAACGCCGAGGTGTCAGTCATCTTATTCGCTTTTCCTGTGAAGATGTTCTGCAGCTTCCTCCTGAAGATTCAGGCTTTGATCTAATTCTGGCTGAGGGAGGAGTCTTAAGTCTTCTCGGACGGGAAAAGGGATTACGTTTGTTTTATGAACGTCTTGCCCCGCGGGGATGGCTGGCTTTTTCCGATCTTATTCTTCTGACCACCATTGAAAATATTCCCCGGGAAGTGCTCCATATCTACGAGAACAACCGATACAAATATGAAAATGAGGCAACCTATCGAAAGCTCATTAACGCAGCGGGGTTTGATATCAATCTTATGACCCTTGTACCTCCAAGTGGCTGGGACAATTATTATGCCCATATGGCACGCCGTCTTGAGGACAGCCAGGGGCTTTTTGCCGATCGTTCAGTAAAGAAACTGTTCCATCGCGAAATTGATATTTTTTATCGCCTGGAGGGATTTCGCTACATTGGGTATCTTTTTGGAATGGTTCGCAAGAAAAATCTGATCTGAGCCTCGCTGTTTGCACCGCTGCACATATTGAATTATCCTTTCTTTTCTCAGATGTTCTGAATTATATTAGTGGCAATACAAATTGCATATGGCTTGAAATCACGGCCATTTGGTTTCTTCGGAGTGTTTATGAGCAACAGGTTTTACAAAAAAATTGCATGTATCGGCGCCGGGTATGTGGGTGGTCCCACCATGGCGGTTATTGCACAGAAATGTCCTGATTATAAAATTACTGTTCTGGATATTAACAGAGAGAAGATTGATGCCTGGAACGGCGATACGCTTCCCGTATATGAGCCCGGACTTACGGATGTCGTTACAGAGGCCCGGGGAAGAAACCTGTTTTTCTCCACGGAGGTGTCCCGTTCCATAGCCGACGCAGATATTATTTTTGTCTCCGTCAATACGCCAACCAAAACCTATGGAGTCGGTGCGGGTAAGGCATCGGATCTTCAGTTTTGGGAAAAGACTGCCCGTGATATTATTTCCGCTTCCCATTCCGATAAAATTATTGTTGAGAAAAGCACCCTTCCTGTTCGTACTGCAGAAGCCATGGAACGAGTCCTGAATGCCAATGACAAGGGGCTTCATTTTGAAGTACTTTCCAATCCGGAATTCCTTGCAGAGGGAACCGCCATTGCCGATCTTCACAACCCTGATCGTGTGCTTATTGGCTCCATGGAAACACCGCGGGGCATTGCGGCACGCAACGAACTGGTAAAAATGTATCAAAACTGGATACCCGATGACCGAATTATAACGAGCAATGTCTGGAGCTCCGAGCTTTCAAAGCTGGTTGCCAATGCTTTTCTTGCTCAGCGGGTATCATCCATCAACGCTGTTTCTGCAATTTGTGAAAAAACCAATGCCGACGTTACCGAAATCTCTCACGCCATAGGTGCGGATAAACGAATCGGGTCAAAATTTCTTCAGGCAAGCGTCGGATTTGGAGGGTCCTGCTTTAAAAAGGATGTATTGAATCTCAGCTATATTGCCGAGGCAAACGGGCTGCAGGAGGTGGCGGATTATTGGGAATCAGTTGTCAAAATGAATGAATATCAGGAAAAACGATTTGTGCATCAGATGATACGTGCCATGTTTAATACCGTGGCGGGTAAAAAAATCACACTTCTTGGATTTGCCTTCAAAAAAGATACGGGGGATACCCGGGAGTCGCCTGCAATCTGTGTTGCCCGAATGCTGGCAGAAGAGCATGCACATCTTGTTATCAGTGACCCCAAGGCCCTGGATAATGCCAAATATGATCTTACAGATCTTGACGGAGTATCCTTTGAAATGGATCCTTATAAAGCCTCCCGGGGGGCATTTGCTCTGGCGGTATTAACCGAATGGGACCTGTATCGGGAGCTTGATTATGAAAAAATTTATGCAGAGATGAATAAACCGGCAATGATTTTTGACGGAAGGAATATTCTGGATCATCAAAGACTCTTTGAAATCGGTTTCAATGTATACCGTATCGGTAAAACGCCCTTGGTACAGTAAAATGATACTGGGTATAGGCACTGATATTATAAATATTTCCCGCATGGACAGTCTCCTGGAAAAAGCCTATGCCCACCGGTTTATTCAGAAAGTATTTACTCCCTGTGAGCGTGAGTACTGTTTTTCGAAAAAAAAACCTTCCATGCATTTTGCCGGGCGGTGGGCTGTAAAAGAAGCATTTTATAAAGCCCTGCCTGCTCCGTTGCAAAAAATATCTTCATGGCATTCCGTGGAGTTGTGTAGGCAAAACGGTACAAAACCGCAATTACGCCTTTTGTCTGTAAACCTGCAGGAAGAATTTACCGCCCGGGGAGGTGTTCGTATCTGTCATTCCCTGAGCCATGAAAAGGAGTATGCCTTTGCCACGGTTCTCCTTGAGGATATTTCATGTACATAGTGGGTGTTGATCCCGGAAGCGTTGTTACGGGGTTTGGGGTCATCAGTGTGAAAAATTCCTCCCTGCGGTGTATGGAGTACGGGATAATCCGTACCCAGAAAAATGACCCCGTTGAAAAACGTCTTACGGATATTTATCTGAGTCTTCAGTCGGTTTTTATCAAATGGGAGCCTCAGCTGATATCCATCGAAAAAGTATTTCTTGGAAAAAACATTCAAAGTGCCCTGAAGCTTGGTCAGGCCCGGGGCGTTATTCTTCTTTCTGCCTGTCAGTCCGGTGCGGAAATTGTGGAATATTCACCTACTACGGTAAAGAAGACCATTGTTGGAAATGGCCGTGCTTCAAAGGACCAGGTTGAATTTATGGTAAAAAGTATCTTATGTCTGGGGAATGAGAAGATAAAAGACGACGCCTTTGATGCCCTTTCTCTGGCTTTGTGCGCATACAATCACGGGTGATTTCCCTCTTTTCCTTTTACTGCCTCCGGGGATGTATTATTTTGTAGATGTATTTTGAAGGGGATAGACATGTTTGAATTTATTCGCGGGATTCTGTTTTCATCCGGTACGGATTATGCAGTGATTGATACGGGCAGCGTGGGCTATCGGTTGGGTGTTACCGCACAGACCTCCCGGCAATTGCCGGAGCATGGCAGTGAGGTTTTGTTGTATGCCTATTACCATGTTACTGAAAACAGCCAGGCGCTTTTCGGGTTTATCAGCCGGGATGAGCGCTCCCTTTTTGAGATACTTCTCGGTGTGAACAAAATCGGGCCGAAGGTGGCCCTGAGTATTTTGTCCACCCTTACCGTCTCAGATATTGTTCGCGCGGTGGCACAGGATGACCCCTCAGGGTTTAATGCAGTATCCGGCGTGGGAGCAAAAACAGCATCGCGGCTTATTCTGGAACTTAAGGATAAGCTGAGTTCGTACTCTCTTTTGATTCAGGAATCTTCATCCCCGTCTTCCCCGGGGGCACAAAATACGATTGCTGAAGAGAACGGGACAGAATCGTCCGTAAAAAACGATGCCTACACCGCATTAATTGCTCTGGGATATACGGATGTGCAAATAAAGCGTGTACTGCAGAAAATTGCACCTGATATGGATACATCCGATACCGTTGAAAGCTGGATAACAAAAGCATTGCAGGTGTTGTAAATGAGTGATAATATTGAAAGAATTGTTTCACCGGTTAGTAATGAACCGGATTTTGACCTTGACAGGACCCTTCGTCCGAAATGTTTTTCCGATTTTGTGGGACAGGAACGGCTGAAGCAAAACCTTTCCATCTTTGTTGCGGCGGCAAAAAAAAGAGGTGAGGCTTTGGATCATATCCTTTTTTCTGGTCCTCCGGGGCTGGGGAAGACCACTCTTGCACGAATTCTTTCCAATGAAATCGGGGTTGACATTACCATCACCTCAGGTCCTGTTCTTGAAAAAAAAGGTGACCTTGCGGGTAATCTTACGGGCCTTGATGAACGGGAGATATTCTTCATTGATGAAATACACCGGCTGAACCGCGTGGTTGAGGAATCCCTGTATCCCGCTATTGAGGATTTTAGTTTTGATATTATTACCGGTGAAGGTCCGGCGGCCAAATCGATCAGACTTCCTCTCAAACCCTTTACTTTGGTTGGGGCAACTACGCGCGCCGGTCTTTTGACCGCTCCCATGCATGCCCGCTTCGGGTATGTGGGGAGAATGCAGTACTACAGCCCTGAGGACTTACAGAAAATTATTATTCGTTCTGCCCGTCTTCTTGATATACCCTGCAGGGAGGATGCTGCATTGGAGCTGGGGTATCGATCACGGGGAACTCCCCGTATTGCAAACCGGCTGCTTCGAAGAACCCGGGACGTCGCTGATGTTCGCGGAAACGGGGTTATTACCCGTCAGCTGGTGCTGGAGACCTGTAATATGCTTGGTGTTGACAGCAGCGGACTTGATGAAATGGATAAGTCGATTCTGGTTTCAATTATTGAGCATTATGGCGGTGGTCCCGTGGGAATAAAAAATATTGCCGTTGTTGTGGGAGAGGAGACTGATACTATTGAGGATGTCTATGAACCCTATCTTATTCAGGCGGGTTTCCTTAAACGTACCCCAAAGGGGCGCCAGGTGACGGGGAAGACCTACTCATATTTTGGAATAAAGCAGAAGGGTGTGCAGGCAGCAGAGACCCAGATTAATCTTTTTGATGAATGAAAGGCGGTACTATGAGTATTGGTGATTTAGGCCGATATCTGATAATATGCGGCATGATACTTTTTTTTCTCGGACTTGTATTTCTCTTTCTCAAGGATGTGCCCGATGCCAAGCTTATGGGGGATATCTTTATCCGACGAAGCGGAGTGCGGATTTACATCCCTGTTACCACCGCAGTTCTTGTTTCCGTCCTGATTACCCTGATAGTTAATATCTTTCTGCTGCGCTGAAAACCCTATTTCTTCGCGCTGAGAGAGTGCTTTTGCTTCATTATTGAGCTGTTAACGCGATCGCGCAACAAGGTTGATGCTTCGAAAATGGGTTTTACGCTTCTTGCCACCTGAACAAACTCATTTGTACGCGGATTTCGCGCCTGATGTGCCGGTTTCGCCTTGGTTTTAAATCGGCCAAAACCCCGCAGCTCTACATTTTTTCCACGCTGAAGAGATTCCCCCAGGGAATTCATAAAAGACTCAATGACCAGTTTTGTATCGCTTTGGGTCTGGCCGCATTTTTCTGAGATTTTTTCCACCATTTCCCGTTTTGTTACATTTTTCATTGTTGCTCCTGTATTGTACATCTTATCATACTTAAAGTATGACATAAATATAATTTGAAATCAATTACTTTTTAAAATTCTCAGCTTATACAGCGCAATATCATCCAGGGGGTGATCTTCTAAAATAGTTTCATAGATGCTGCGGGCGGATGAAATATCATTTTTCTGTTCATAAGCTGCGGCAATCTGATAGAGTATATTTCTGCTTTCAGGCTTATGTTTCAGGGCGGTTTTTAGAAAGGGTAATGCGCCGCGGGGTTTTTGTTCCTTTAGAAAAATTATGCCCATACGATAATTGGCATGAAGATGATTATCATCAATTTCAAGAATATTCTGATAATAGGGGGCGGCTTTCAGAGGTGCATCGTATTCTTCGAAATAAATATCCCCAATGGCCCTGTTTGTATAGGTATCCTTTGTGTCGAGGTGAACGGCTATGGTATATTTTTTGAGAGCGGAATCGACCATATCCTGTGTTCTGAATATATCCCCCATACCTATGTAGGCTTCGGTGAAAAGGGGGTTGGTATATACCGCTGCCCTAAGATGGTGCAAGACGGTGTCAACTCTGCTGGAAGACTCCAGTAAACCCCGGGAGAGGAGATAATGTCCCCAGGCATGGGTAGAGTCCAGATGCAGTATTTCTTCGCCGAGCTTTTCAGCCAGAGCCGGTTCAGTACCATATACTGCTTTTCCGGCACGGGTGAGAAGCTCTGTATGTTGAGATATCTTTTTATAAAAACCTGTGTCCTGAATGGTTTCGGCCACCTGCCGGGGAGCCATATTGCGAAGATATAACTCAAGGATACGTGGATCATCGCCAAATGCATTCTGCAGTCTGTCAATATAGTATGCGGCTTCCTTCCTTCTATTCATGCCTATCAGGATCTGAGCCATCTGATATACAACAGACATGTTGTTCGGCTCCTTTTCCAGAAGCTGCTGTACATAGACTTCTGCTGCATCATAATCGTTTTGTTCGAGAAAATGGTTTGCACTGATCCGGTATGCCTGAATTGTTACAGGATCGGCGAGTGAAAACTCATCCTGTTTCGACTCTTCATCCTGAGAGATCAGAAAGGAAAATAAAAGGGCCAGAATTATCAGGAAAAGAGAAAGGCACAGACAGATGAATAATATCAGTCCAACAATTTGTTTTTGTGTGGGCGTAAGGGGCAGATTTCGTATTATGGGAAGGGACTCAAAACTTGAAAACTGTATCATACCCGTTTTTCCTTAAACAATAAAAAAAGAGAGTAAAAATACTCTCTTTTTTGAAATGGTTTTGTACGGTCGTTAAAACCCGAAATCTTCAATAAGTTTGTCCGCAAGCGTATCTGCGAATTTTGAAGAATTGTAATACCCGGATTCTATTCTGCTGCGTACTTCCGCAACCTTTTCCTCACGAACGTCCGGTTCGGCATTTATACGTGCGGAAATCATTCGTGCACTGGCTTCAGCTGAATTTGCTCTTGCAGTATTTGAAGAAAGATTTGCACTGTCACTTCTTGACACTCTTTCATTTTTTTCAAGGGCGTCGGCCTTCTTCTTGCTGGAAGAAGTATTGACCTTTCTGAATTCCGCTGAGGCCATGTTGTTTATTGATTCAAGCCTCATGACGCCACCTCCTTTATACTAATGTTCTATATTCTATATAATCGGAATAATTTTCCCGGTCTTTAGGAAAAAGGGGAAAATAATTCTTTTTTTATACTCCGCCGATCATGGTAAACATGGGCATGTACATGGCAATCAGTATACTACCGATAATAATACCCATAATAACAATCATAATCGGCTCAATAATACTGGTGAGGCTTTCCACTGCAGCATCAACCTCTTCTTCATAAAATTTGGCAACCTTGGCAAGCATACTTGAAATATCGCCGGTTTTTTCTCCCACGGCAATCATGTGCAGTACCATAGGGGGAAATATACCCACATCCTTGAGGGGTTCTGATATGCTTTTACCGCCCTTGATTTCCTCCACTGCCTTTAAAAGTCCGTCTTCCACAGGTTTTACTCCCGCAGTTTTGGCTGTGATGGTCATAGCCTGAATAATATTAATACCTGAAGTAAGGAGTGTACCCAGGGTTTGGGAAAACCGGCTGACCGCGGTTTTTAATATAAGGTTTCCCACGATGGGGGTCCTCAGAGCCAGTTTGTCCAGATTCCGTTTCCCGTTTTCTGTCTTTCCGTATCGGAAAATCCCGAAGAAAAACGCTGCAATGGCAATGATTATGGTGACGATATTACCCGTAAGGAAGTCTGATACATTAACTACAAGCTGGGTTGATGCCGGAAGCTCGCGGCCCATTCCGCCAAAAAGATCTGCAAAGGTGGGAACGACAAAAATAAGCATAATGGTAGTGGCGACCACACATACGACAATGAGAACCAATGGGTAGGTGAGGGCCCCTTTTACTTTGCGCCGCAGCTTGCTGTTTTTTTCCATGTAATCGGCAAGACGGATTAAAATATCATCCAGATTACCCGACGCTTCCCCCGCAGCGATCATATTGCAGTACAGTCCGTCGAAGATCTTGGGGTGTTTGCGCATGGATTCGGCAAGGGTATTACCACCCTGTATATCCATGGAGATATCCTTGAGGGCATTCTGCAGAACGGGTACCTCTGTTTGTGCTGCAAGAATATCCATACACTGTACCAGGGGGAGACCGGCATCAATCATAGCGGCAAACTGACGGGTGAACCGGGAAACATCGTCAAGCTTAACATTTCCCGCAAGAAAACCCAGGTTGTTTTTCTTTTTTTCCCTGATGGAAGTAGGGCGGATGCCTTTTTTTCGAAGCGCTGTGATAACCGCGTTTTTATCTTTTTGGGTGATCTCGCCGTTTATTGATTTACGATCTTTGTCCACACCGGAATATTGATAGGTTGGCATGCCGTCTCCTTACTATTCAAAGAGTAGTTTTTCAAGACCCTTCGGATCGGGGCTTTGTTTCATAATATCTTTTAAAGTAACCATATTTTCATGGTATAACCGTGCAAGATCACTGTTCATTGTGTGCATTCCATCCTGTGATCCCACTTCCATCATGCCCGAAAGCTGATGCAGCTTGTCATCCCGTATAAGCTGCCGTATACCTGAATTGGGCACCAAAAGCTCCGTGGAAACAATCCGGCCTTCGGTAGTTTTGGGCAGAAGGGTTTGGCTGATAATTGCTTCAAGTACCATGGACAGCTGAGTCCGTATGGTGGATTTTTGATTTGCCGGAAAAACGTCGACAATCCGGCTGATTGTTTTCGGTGCAGAGTTGGTATGCAGAGTTGCAAATGTCAAATGTCCTGTTTCGGCAATGGTCAAAGCAGCCTGAATGGTTTCCAGATCCCGAAGCTCACCGATGAGAACAATATCCGGATCCTGTCGCAGGGCGGATTTCAAAGCTGCGGCAAAACCATCTGTATCATGGCCGATTTCGCGTTGATTTATCATGCAGTTTTTGTGGCTGTGAACAAACTCAATGGGGTCCTCAATGGTCAGAATATGTTCATTCCGATCCTCATTGAGAAAATCGATCATTGATGCAAGGGTGGTTGATTTACCGCTGCCTGTAGGGCCTGTCACCAGAATCAGACCGTTGGGTCTGTTCATGAGATCCTTTATTATGGGAGGCAGCCCCAGTTCTTCAAACTCCATGATCTCCGTGGGTATTATCCGTAACGCTGCAGCGGCGCATCCGCGTTGCATAAAAACATTGGCACGAAAGCGGCCGATATTTTTTGCGCCGAAGGAAAAATCCAGTTCATTATACTGTTCAAATATTTTTCGCTGCTTTTCGGTCATAATGCTGTATACCAGGGCTTCGGTCTGGTTTTTGTTCAGCTTATCCGTTCCCCCGGGGACCAGCTTCCCATTCACCCGATACATTGGAGGCAGTCCCGCTGTTATGTGTATGTCCGATGATCCAAGCTCTATGCACTTTTTTAATAGTTCCTGAAATGAAGCCATAATCCTGCAACCGCCTCTTGGAAAAAACCTGTAACGTACGTTAGAATATAATAAAAGCACCGTATATGCATCATTTTTTAAATAAAAAAAATATGATTTCCCTCTCTGCTCAATATTTGCCCTGATTGCCATTCCAAATATTATATTAGATATTATTTTTATTGTAATTGTGAAGATTATAACTTACAGGAAGGGTTAAGAATGGCTGGAACAAAGAAAAACAACGGTTCATTCAGTTTCTCTAAGGACAATGAAGTCAGAATCAAGGAAAAAAAAGGAAACATGACCAGAGAGCCGTGGCTGATGCTTCTTGCACGGCGGGGGAAAAAACCCACGGAAACCTTATGCTGGGGATTGACCAATAACGGCACTACCTTTGCACGGATCGGAACCCAGGAAGGGGATATTCTGAACGGGTTTGTGCATGAAGATCCCTACAAAACACGCCTGCTGGGCCCTTATGCATATATTGCAGACGAAAAAGGCACCTATTTTTCCAATACCTGGTATCCCGTGCTACATAAGGACCAGGAGCTTGATACCACCTTCGGTTTTGGGTATGTGACCTATAAAACTTCATATAATGACTTTGATGTTGAAACAACTAATTTCGTGCCCAATGAATATGACGCGTTGATGCAGATTATCAAAATCAAAAATACAGCGGGCAAAAAACGCAAAATCAAGCTCTATAATGTAAATCCCATAAATATCGGTGATGCACGGGAAATTCAGTTTTCCGGGTTCAATACCCTTATGATGGGTGGGGCAATCATTGACAAAGATGTCAATGGTGTGGTATGGCGTAACAGTTACGGGATTCCCTTTGCTGATGATGAGGAAAAAATCAACGGTGTCTTCGGAAAAGTTGCGGTACATACCACTTCCCTGGACAATAACAGTTTTTCCACCAGGTACGATGAATTTGTCGGACACCATACAAATACCATGGCGAATCCCGAAGCAGTAGTTGAGGGTATAAGCCTTCAAAACAGAGATGCTCAGGAGCTTACGTCCGCCCTTTCCTCCATAGAAAATGAACTGGTGCTGGATGCCGGTGAAGAAAAGGAAGTCGTTGTTGTCCTTGCCGCAGCAAGTACACAGGATTATTACTGTGATGGTAAAAAAGAATTAAAGGCCTTTCTTGCCGATGCTTTGAAACCGGAAAAGGCATGGGCTATGTACCAATCTGTTAAGGATGACTGGGAAGGCGAGCTGAATATGCTCCAGCTTGATGTTGAAGGCGTGAAGGATTTGGTGCCCAGTTTTAAATGGCTTCAATATCAATGTGCCATGGTTGCCCTGCTTAATCGTATGAAATCCCGTTTTCACTCAGGTTTTGAATACGGCTACGGCTTCCGTGATATTCTCCAGGATCTGCTGGCTCTGCTGCCGTACGATCCTGCCAATGCACGTGAGTTAATCAAATATACTGCTCAGCAGATGTTTTCTGACGGATATGTGTACCACAATTTCTTTGTCAGTTCTCCCGGCGTAAAGGAGTTTGTTGCCTGTGATGATCCTCTGTGGCTGATTTTTGCCGTGTGTGAATACATCAAGGAAACAGGTGATCTGAACCTGCTGGACGAAGTTGTCCCCTATGTTGATGAAATGGAAGGACATGCTCCGGCAAAGGGCACTATTCTTGAACATCTTGAAATCGGTATTCAGAAAGTCTGGGATCAGTCAGATGAAGGTCTTCCGTATCTGCTTATGGCCGATTGGAATGATGATCTTTCCGGTCTTTTTGCCCATACTTCAACCATGGCGGCGCAGCAATTATATAAAGCACTGAATGATATGGTTGATCTTCTTGAACTCAAGAAGGCTGATGCAGATCTTGTTGCCGATTATAAAGTGAAAGCACGGATTGTTAAAAAAAGTGTGGAGGACCGCTGTATCGATAAGCGCGGTCATTACATTCGCGCCGTTGCTCCCAAAAATGAGGATATTGATTCTGTATTGAATAAGGTAAAACCCGGCATGAGCGAGATGGATATGTCTGAAATCCGCCGTGATCTGGAAAGTGCAAAAGCTGCCGGTAATCTCAGGGATCTGGGTAACAGCGAAACCGATGGGTATACCTTTCTTTCCACCATTGCCTGGGCGGGATTTTCCGGTATTGCAGAGAAAGAGCGCTTTGATAAGTGTGTATCCGTCTGCGATGAGGATCTTGATGATACCTATGGGGTGATGTTGTGCCAGGGGGACACCGAAATGGCTGAAGGAATGCTTCCCAGTGACGACCAGGCCTGGAAACGGAATGCTCCCGGAAAAAAAGAAAACGGTGGTGGTTTCAGGCATCTGGAATCATGGTATATTGCTTCCCTGGCAAAATTTGGTTACGGTAAAAAAGCTGTTGACGTGTATATGAAGACCCTTCCTGCAAAATGTTCGGAACATGATCCCTATCAATATGCCGTTGAACGCTTTGTCTATCCTGAGTATATTTCCGGTCCTGCATCAAATGATCACGGAAAGGCAGGTCATACCTGGCTTACGGGAACAGCTCCCACACGACTGGGGGTTTTGATTGACTGGATATTCGGCGTGCGGCGTGACTACAACGGGTTAATTATCGATCCCTGTGTTGATCCCACATGGAAAAAGTTTTCCCTGGTCCGTCATTTTCGCGGCTGTAAATATACCATTTATTTCAATAATCCCACCGGAGTTGAAAAGGGTGTTGAGTCCATTACGCTTGATGGTAAATCCATTGACGGTCAGATTATTCCTGCATCCATGTGTTCCGACTGCTCCGACGGAAAAGAGCACGTCGTTGAAGTTACCATGGGATAGGATATCCACATCTGTATTAAAAAAAGAGTTCCTTCGGGAGCTCTTTTTTTATGTCTTTGCAAATATACTTGCAGTATCTTTTTGCTATTATATAAATTATAGACATAACAAAAAGGCCGGGAGGTTGAGTGAAACAATCGAAAGTTGAGTCCCTGTATTTCAGAGATATAAATAAATATTCTCTATTGTCAGATGAGGAAGAACTTGATATTGTTGAACGCATTCAGAAGGGTGAAAAAAAAGCGGTTGATCAGCTCATAACAGCCAATCTCCGCTTTGTTGTCAGCGTGGCGCGAAAATATCGCGGGCGCGGCCTCAGCTATCTTGAGCTGATTAATGAAGGTAACCTTGGACTTTTAAAGGCTGCACGGAGATACGATCAGGCTAAAAAGGTCAAGTTTATCTCCTATGCCGTTTGGTGGATTCGTCAATGCATTCAAAAGGCTGTATTTGAACAGACATCCTCCGTTCGTATACCAATGAATAAGATCACCCTGGTTAATAAGTTCAAGAAGGCGCTTGAGGAAAACGATGGTGATTTTGAAAAAACCATTTCCCAGGATGAATTTAAAGAGCATCGTATTGATATCCTTGATGTACTTGAAAAGAATATTGAAATATCCCTGGACAGCCCCGTGGGTAATTCCGGTGATGATGACAGCAACCGTGCCCTTATCGATATTATCAACGAACCCCCTTCTCAGGAACGGGACAGCTCTCTCAAAGAGCTTTCAAATATTATTAATGATGCCATGATGAAACTCAATTCCCGTGAAGAGAAGATTGTGCGCATGTATTACGGCATAAGTTTTTCAAAAAGCTTTACCCTTGAAGAAATTGGTGAAGAACTGAATCTCACCCGGGAACGGGTTCGTCTTATTCGTGATCGCGCCCTGCGAAAACTCTATAAGAATCCCTCTGTTCGGGAGGAAATGAATGATTTTATCGACGATCAGGTAGAGTAGGAATCCTGAATATAAAAGTTTCTGGAATTTTGCTCCCGCAAAATCTATTTTATGCCGAATATTTTAAAGGAGCAATTTCATGGATACAGTTGCCGTTGTCGATTTCGGCGGACAATATACGCATTTAATAGCCAATAGAATACGACGGCTCGGTGTTTATTCCGAGATTGTCCAGCCCGAGATATCTCCGGAAGAGGCATCTGCTTTTTCAGCAATAATTCTCAGCGGCGGTCCTCATTCCGTAACACATGCCCAGGCTCCATCCATAGATCGAAAAATTCTGGAACGTGGCATACCCATTCTCGGTATATGTTACGGGCATCAGCTTATTGCTTCACTCCTCGGTGGAAAAGTTGTTGCGGGAGATCATTCAGAATACGGTCGTGCTGAAATCGCGGTTCTTGATCATTCATCTTTTTTTCGCAAGTGCGATTCAGCAGAATTGGTATGGATGAGTCATGGTGATTCCGTTACCGTGCCGGCACCGGGATTTAAGAAAATAGCCTCAACTCCGGATTGTTCCTTTGCTGCGGTTGCGCATCCGCAGAAAAAAATTTACGGTTTACAGTTTCATCCCGAGGTGACAGATTCTGTCCATGGCATGGAAATGCTGAGTAATTTTCTTGATGATGCCGGAGTATCCCGTAACTGGAGTACGCAGAATTTCATTGAGGAAATCAGCGAAGAAATCAAACAGAGCTGTGGTGACAGGAAGGTTTTTCTTCTTGTTTCAGGAGGTGTGGATTCCACGGTCGCCTTTGCACTGCTCAATAAGGTTCTGGGCCCCGAACAGGTGCTGGGGCTTCATATCGATAATGGGCTTATGCGCATGGATGAATCGGCGGAAATAATGGACTATATGAGGGAGAACGGATTTGATAATCTTCATATATATCACGCAGAGGACGAGTTTCTCTCGGTTTTGAAAGGATCGTATTCACCTGAGGAAAAACGTGCGATTATCGGCACGGAGTTTATGGAGGTAAAGACCAGGGCGCAGCGTAAGCTCGGTTTGAATGAACAGGACTGGATGGTTGCCCAGGGAACTATTTATCCTGATACCATTGAGTCTGCAGGTACAAAAAATGCCAGTAAAATTAAAACACACCATAATCGTGTGGATATTGTTTTGGAGATGATGAAAAAAGGCCTGGTTATTGAGCCCCTTGCAGCACTGTATAAAGATGAAGTACGTCTTGTGGGGGAGGAGCTTGGCCTGCCGCGGAATCTTGTGTGGCGTCACCCCTTTCCCGGTCCGGGGCTTGGGGTTCGGTGTTTATGTTCCTCCGGTGAAGAGCCCTTTATATCAGCTGATGATACGGCGGCAATTGAACGTATTGCATCGCCCTTTGGGTACACCGGCATCTGTTTGCCCATTAAATCCGTGGGGGTACAGGGAGACAGCCGAACCTATGCTCATCCTGCTCTTGTTATGGGCACACCTGACTGGGACAGTCTTGACCGGCTTTCCACAAAATTGACAAATTCAATACGATCAATAAATCGGGTTGTATATGGTTTAAATATTCAGGATGAACCACGATACAGACTCTCAGAGGCATATTTAACAAAAGAGCGTCTGAATCTGTTACGCAAGATAGATCACATTGTAACCGAAACACTTCATTCAACAGGAGAATATGATTCCATCTGGCAAATGCCTGTTGTACTGCTGCCGCTGATAAATCCCCTGGGGAATGAATCAGTAGTACTGCGTCCCGTGGTTTCCCGTGAGGCTATGACTGCACGGTTTTCTCCGCTTTCTGATGATGCGGTCTCAGAGATCCTGGATAAGGCCCAGGGGATAGAAGGTCTGGGTGATATATTTATTGACATCAGTCATAAGCCGCCCGGAACAATTGAGTGGGAGTGATAAGTGCGCGTTTTGCGTTTTATGAATGTTAAAAAAACGGCTGCGGGTTCACGCAGCCGTTTTTCTATTGGAAAATGGTTGTTTTGTTTATCGAATATGAAGCTGTCTGGTCAGGATATTTGATCCGGAAAGATCCTGTACCTGAAGAATATACATACCCGGTGAAATCACTCTGCTGTTCAAATCAACCGTACCTGCGCCGTCTGTGGTAAAGGAGGTCAGTGCACGTCCTTTCAAGGAGCTGATGCGCAGTTGCAGAGGTTCATCACGGGTAATGTTAAGGACAGAACCCTGGAGAGTAAGGGCGGCAGATACTTTGTTTATCTCAATGGTGGAAACACTTCCGTCATAGAGGATATCCATATTTGCCACGGAGGCCCATACTTCACCGTTGACTTCAGAGTTAATCACCAGACGAATAAATTGTGCCGTATCTGTTTCAGGAAATACCGCTTCCTGAAGATCTTCACTGTTTCTCCACAAACCGCTTACAACCGCATCACCCCAGGATTCACCGTCCGTACTGAGGTACACGTCATATTCGTGGATACGCCCGTTTTCGCTGTCCTGACGTGGTGTGTACTGAAGTCCGCCCACAATCCGCGGATTCTCAAGTTGTAAAACGATTTCGTGTGGATGGCTTTCTGCAGGATCTTCCCAGTGAGTAAACCAGACTGTATTTGGGTCGCCGTCAAGGGTGTTTTCAGCTGGACGACCGTCACCATATTCATCTTCCGATGAAACCGATGCAATGGACAGGGCATTTTGATCGTATATGTCAAAATTATCGCGTTCATCAAACACGGCTGCTATGGTTTTATTATCGGTCATGGTGAGGGTGATGGGGTTATCTGTTCCTTCTGCATCACCTGTCCATCCCTGAAAAACATAGCCGGAATCCTGATATGCCGTAAGTACCACTTCTTCATTTTCAAGGAAATTTTCCCGATCGGGATCAATTTCCACCACGCCGTTTTGAGCAGTTATATCAATAGAGTAGGTAGTCGCTTCTTCAAACTGCGCCGTAACGTTTTTATCACTGTCCATGGTTATGGTAACCGGGTTGTCAGAGCCTGAAACATCGCCGCTCCAGCCGGAGAAGGTATAGCCGAAATCCGCTTCAGCGGTCAGTTCAACTTCCGTGCCTTCCTCAAAGGACGATTCGTCGGGGTCTGCAGAAATGCTGCCGTTTTCAGCATTCAGGCTGAGATCGTAGTAGACTGCATTGCCTGCGCCTTCGATTGTACCGGAAATACCGTAGTATCCGGCGGAACCGTAATTGGAAAAGCCGTTTTGTGGTGTTCCTTCGGCTCCGCCCATAACGCGCAGGGTATAGCTTCCGCGTGGAAGATTTGCCTGGAGCGTGGAGGAACGGGCTGATTTTGGATTATGCTCTGCGACCACCTGCCCGGAGGAATTAAGAACCTGGGCATGAACATCAAGCATCTGAAGACGTTCTATTGAGCTGACCACCACATCAATGCTGCCGTTCTCTGCAGTTATTTCAAAGGTGAAATCATCTCTATCCGCGGATGTTGAATGGGGAGAAACGGGAGGGCCGATCCGTCCGAAATTATCTTTCATGCTGACGGAAGTGCCGTCCCCGCCGAATACGAGCTCAACAGGGTCGGGTTTGTCATCGCTGCGCAGACGTATATGACGCTGGGCGTATTGAGAATCAAAGAATGGTTGCTTTGCCGCACTGTTTGCATCATTATATTCACCTTTGCTCCACTGATAGAGGGCCTCGCTGCCCCATCTGTTTCCGGACCAGAAATTCCCCATAATGGGAACCCAGCGGAATTCTGAGAGACCGGGAAAATAGGTGCCATGTTGTCCGGATCCTGCATCGCGAACGCCAAGAAGGTGACCGACCTCATGGATACCCGTGCGTCCAAGTCCGCTTGTACTGCTTGTATAAAATGTGGTACATCCGCGATTTGTTCCGAATCCGTGTACGTAGCAAAATGATCTGCCGTCGCGATTAACCATGTGGTTTCTACCACGGTTTCGTGCGGGAGTTGCATTCCAGACTGCTCTACTGGTAGTGACATTGACATCAAACATGGACAGGCCAGCCGCCTGATACTGCCACATGATAAGGATTTCCCGGTCTGTCTGATGGGTATACTCCTCAATATCAAGATAGACCACCCGGTCGCTTCCCGGCCGTGACTGAAGAGTCCGGGCAGTTTGTCCCTCTGGCATTTCGCCAATATGAATAATATCGGGAAGCTCATTATTCTGAACAAAATTGTCGTATTCATCTATGACGGAGAAATCATCCGCCGCCGGGGGAGTAATCCAGTCATCAATTGCCAAAATCATTTCTTCCGGAACGGTATCAATATAGACCTGTCCGTCGTCATCTGTTTGATATCGATAGGCAATGTTTTTATCCCGCAGGTGTACCCATCCGTAGACATCTTCAGGATCTGCGCGAAGCATAAAATCTGAGTTGGGGATAGTGGGGGCTGTTCCGGAGAGAGAAAGGCTGCCTTCCTCATATACATAGTGGTCCAGATCAAGGCTGACAGAATCCTGAGCTCCCAC
Organism: Fibrobacterota bacterium; assembly: GCA_051745755.1. GTDB lineage: Bacteria > Fibrobacterota > Chitinivibrionia > Chitinivibrionales > Chitinivibrionaceae > Chitinivibrio. The sequence goes on along the minus strand of JBNJEI010000019.1, from coordinate 609 downwards.
AGGCACTGTATAGCGCGCGGATTGCTGCTGTTTCTGCTGCCGGAAATTTTCAATAACTGACTCTATGGGACCGATCTGTGTGGCTGTCACAGCAGATATTTGTCCCAGAATAAAACATAGAAAGACTACATAATGTCTCATATTACCCCTCCCAGAGTAAATTGTATTACCATTCTCTGATAATTTACTACAAAACAAGGGTTTTTTCAGAAAAAAGGATGGTATTGGAGACATATATACACTCTATGATGATTTTGATATACATGTAAATGTTGAGTGGGTATGTAAATCGCCACGAGGCGGCGCGGTAAACGGTTGTAGTGTCGGTCCTCAACAACCAACAAAGACTGCTCATTGAAATAATACTTGTAAGACACAGGATTATGTTAATTTTTGAAGCGATATACATACAAAAAGGGACTGTGTAAGAAAACACAGCCCCATTATATGAAAATTACATTCAGAAAAATTTACTGCATAGTAACACGCAGTATTCGTGAAAAACCTTCACCGGTAACATGAAGGAGTATCATATTGCTGGAAATGTTATCATTTTCGAGCATTCTCACGGTATTGCTTCCGGCCTGGAGATTACTTTTTACGTGCCCG